>NZ_JAEQDE010000070.1:0-83520 GCF_020737865.1 Microcoleus sp. PH2017_35_SFW_U_B | reverse complement strand
GGCACGTCAAATGTTGACATGGGCGCATTATCGCTTCAAGCAAATCATCAAACATCAAGCTGACAAAAATGGTTCGATTGTTGTTGATGTGTCAGAAGCTTATACGTCTAAGACTTGTGGAAATTGTGGGCATATTCATCGAAAACTTGGCGGCTCTAAAGTGTTCAAGTGTCCGAATTGCCAAACGGTAATTGGGAGAGATTTGAACGGCGCACGTAATATCTTGTTACGTGCTTTGTCGGATTCGACCTGTTCTGTCAGCCATGACGGAATTGCGATCGTTACATCTCCAGCATTGCACAGCTATGTAGAGAAATGTTCAGCGTAAAAGAATCAGCCGCAGTTTCAAGAACTGTCAACTGGAATTGGTGCAAGGCCCTCATGGAAAGAATATTAGTAGTTGACGACGAAGCAGACTGTCAAACAGTCTTGGCAATGTATCTCGAAAGCCAAGGATACCGGGTTGAATGCGCTAATTCAGGAGTTGAGGCGCTCTCAATTTTTGAAAATGCCCCCCCAGATTTGGTGATTTCAGATGTGATGATGCCGGAAATGGACGGGTTTGAGTTTTGCCGGCGCTTGCGTACTACACGTTTGGGACAGTTGGTGCCGTTTATATTTTTGTCTGGTCAAGGCGAAATTGAGGCAAAAGTTGAAGGTCATGCGATCGGCGCTGACGATTATCTGGTAAAACCTTTTCAGTCTGAAGAAATCTTGGCTAAGGTGAAAGCTCAGTTAGAGCGCTCCCACCGCATTCACGCCGAGATTGTCCGACTGCTGCAAACTTCTACCGCCCTGGCGGTGGAGCCCAAAGTTGTCGCAGTATTGCCACCACTAGCACCTTTGCCTCTAACACCAGCCGAGGAAAGAGTTTTTTGGGAGGTGATCCAGGGTTATACTAACAAACAAATTAGCGATCGACTGTTTATTAGCCCCCGCACCGTCCAAGCTCATTTAGGCAGCATATTCAGCAAACTACAGTTAGAAAATCGCGCCCAGCTTGTGAGATTTGCCCTAGAAAGGGGATACAAACCACCTCAAACTTAGCTCCGGTCTCAACTTACGGTGTACCAGCCCTTAATTACCCGCAATAAAAACGGTTTGTAGTGAGGACTTTAGTCCTCATAATCTGAGGACTAAAGTCCTCACTACAAACCCATCTGATTGTCGTCGTTCGAGAGAACCTGATATTATTCCAAATTCAAAACACAATAAGGAAAACTCGTCGTCACGCAAACCATCGGCCCCAAATTTGTACCCCGCAAATTTGCACGTTCCAAATCAGCCTGCCGCACGTCCCTCGCCGCATCGATATTTGTCCCGGTCAATTGAGCTCTAGGAAGCCTGGTATTTGACAGAATAGCATTCTGCAAATTAGTATCGCGCACGTCAGCAAAAGACAAATCAGCCCCGCTTAAATTAGCGCGATTCAAATTCACTCTAAACAGCAGCGAACGTCGCAAATCTGCATTCGACAAATTAGCTTGCAGCAAATAAGCTTCGCCCAAATTAGTATTAAAAAGCTTAGCACCGCGCAAATCAGCTCTCGTCAGATTTGCCCGCCCCAAAAAAGCATTAGACAAATCCGCATTTCGCAGATTAGCGCTGTCCAAGTCGGCACCATACATTTCAGCATTAACCAAGTTAGTATTTGCCAAATTAGCACCACTTAAATCTGCTTCTAGCAAATTAGCTTCGTAGAGATTAGCTCCGCTTAAATCAGATCCTCTTAAATTAGCTCTGTACAAACTCGCCTTAAACAAATCAGCATTTCTCAAATCGCAGCCCTCACACTCCTTAGTTTCTAGCAACTGTTGGACGTGATCGGGATTTTGAGCTTTCACGGGGGGTGCCAGCAAAAACGGCGCTAAAACTGCTACAGTTGCCGTTACACTTGCCAAGATTTTAAATTTCACAAACAAACCTCACTGCCACTTCAGATCGATCGTACTCGCAAACAGTAAAATTTCAACCCATTTCCCTCACTCTTTTCTCCCTCTCTGCGTTCTCTGCGCTCTCTGTGGTAAAAAGAATAGCATTCGCCGCAAGGCGGGCAACAAAGCCCGCCCCAGTCAACTTAATTAAGCCTCATCTAAAGCCGCAACACCAGGCAATTCCTTACCTTCTAGCAGTTCCAAACTAGCGCCGCCACCAGTAGAAATGTGGCTCATTTCTGGCCCCAGATTCAACTGTTCCACAGCCGCCACCGAGTCACCGCCACCGATAATCGTGGTAGTACCAGTCTTAGTAATTCCAGCCAAAGAATGAGCAATTCCTTCAGTTCCCGCAGCAAACTTTTCCATCTCAAACACGCCCATCGGCCCGTTCCAGATTACCGTTTTGCAATCAGCCAAAGCATCTTGGAAAGTTTTCACAGAATCCGGGCCGATGTCCAAACCCATCCAACCGTCGGGAATGCTCTCAACGGAGACAGTTTGAGTGTTGGCGTCAGCAGCAAACTTGTCAGCAACTACCACATCAGTAGGTAACAGGAAAGTAACTCCCCGTTCCTTTGCCTTCGCTTCCAAAGACTTAGCCAGTTCGAGCTTGTCATCTTCCACCAAAGACTTGCCAACGTTCAAACCGCGAGCTTTGTAGAACGTGAACACCATGCCGCCACCCAGCAGCAATTTGTCGCACTTTTCGAGCAGTTTTTCGATGACTCCAATCTTGCTGGAAACCTTAGAACCACCGATGATAGCAGCTAAGGGACGTTGCGGATTGTCGATCGCACTACCGAGATATTGCAACTCCTTCTCCATCAAAAACCCAGCCACCGAAGGACTCAGATACTTAGTCACACCCTCAGTCGAAGCGTGAGCCCGGTGAGCCGTACCAAAAGCATCATTGACATACAAATCAGCAACAGAAGCTAACTTCTTGGCAAATTCTGGGTCATTTGCTTCCTCTTCAGGGTAGAAGCGGACATTTTCCAGCAAAATCACATCGCCATCAGCCATCGCCGCCACAGTAGCAGCCACTTCATCACCAATACAGTCGTTAGTCTTTTTGACTTCCTTCCCCAACAATTCCGACAGCCGCTTAGCAACCGGAGTCAAGCGCAACTTCTCCGTCACACCCTTGGGACGCCCGAAGTGACTGCACAAAATGACCTTAGCGCCCTTCGACGCTAAATCCTGAATAGTCGGCAGAGCAGCCCGGATGCGAGTATCATCGGTGATATTGCCGTTGTCGAGCGGCACGTTAAAGTCCGCGCGCACCAATACCCGTTTGCCCGATAAGTCCGATGCCGATAAATTTGCTACAGTTTTTTTTGTCACAGGATTAACCTCCTAATATTTGTGTTTTTGTCTAATTCCGTTGAAATGGCGGCACTCGTCACTTGCACTTGGGGCCTCGGGCGCATTCAACCGCGCCCGTACAAAAAACGGAAGATGAAACAAACGGCACTGATTTGGCTCAACGTAAACATTTTATCGGAGTCCGTGTCCGGGAAATGCGAACTATGTTCAAGACTGTCTTATTTCCTGTAGATCAAAGCCGAGAAGCCCGCGAAGCGGCGGAAAAGGTTGTCAATATTGTGAAAACCTACGCTTCTCGTTTAGTTATTCTGTCGGTAGTCGAACCCCCAGCCGAGGAGGGTGAGGCACCGCGAGAGGTGATGAGTTCCCCCGAAGCAGTCGCCAAACTGCTGTCTGAAGCCCAGTCGATGTTTTCCCAGCAGGGAATTGAAGCTGAAATCATCGAACGAGAAGGCAAACCTGCTTTCACGATTTGTGATGTGGCTGACGAAGTTGGGGCTGATTTGATTGTGATGGGCTGTCGTGGGATGGGTTTAACTGATGATGGTGCGTCTGACAGCGTTACCAGTCGGGTGATCAATCTGTCTCCTTGTGCAGTTTTGATTGTGCCTTAGTCAGTTGACAGTTGACAGTTGACAGTTGACAGTTGGCAGTTGACAGTTGGCAGTTGACAGTTGACAGTTGGCAGTTGACTCCGAAAGCAGTTGACAGTTGGGGCGGTGCCCCGCCTTGCTCGCCCTCTTAGTTGACTCCGAAAGCAGTTGACAACTAACAACTGACAACGAACAACGAGAGCATCTCAGTTTTGATTTTGTAGTGCGAGCTTAAGAGCTCGCTTGCTGTTAAAACCAAGCGAGCTCTTAAGCTCGCACTACAACAAAAAAATGCTTTTTGCAAAAATTGAGATGCTCCCCGAACAACTGACAACGAACAACGAACAACTGATAACTGACCACTAACAACTAACAACTAACTAATAACTAATAACTAATGAAAATTCACTGGTATCCCGGTCACATTGCCAAAGCTGAACGGGCATTAAAAGAACAGCTAAAGCGGGTAGATGTGGTGCTCGAAGTCCGAGATGCCCGCATTCCACTAGCGACTTACCACCCCCAAATGCCTACCTGGGTGGGCGGTAAGGCGCGAGTGTTGGTCATCAACCGCATGGACATGATTACGCCTAGAACCCTCGATGCGTGGGAAACCTGGTTTGAATCTCAGGGCGAAACTGCTTATTTTACTAACGCCGAGCACGGTCAAGGAGTACACGATGTTTCCGATGCTGTCCAGGAGGCTGGGGTGCAGCTAAATAAACGCAGATTCGATCGAGGAATGCTACCCCGTCCAGTCCGCGCCGTGGTGATGGGCTTTCCCAATGTCGGCAAATCTGCTTTAATTAATCGCCTTTTAGGGCGCAGAGTAGTAGACAGTGCCCGCAGAGCTGGAGTAACTAAATCGCTCCGATGGATTCGCATTTCTGACGAAATTGAGTTACTAGACGCCCCCGGAGTAATCCCCACCCGGATTAACAATCAAGAAAATGCCATAAAATTAGCTATTTGCGAAGATATTGGCGAAGCAGCTTACGACAATCAGGTAGTAGCAGCAGCTATGGTTGATTTGCTCCTCGGGCTGGAGGCGGCTGATGACACATTGATATCAGTATCTGGTTTCAAATCTCGGTATAAATTAGATATAGGATCTAGCAATGGTGAAGATTATTTGCACGAAGTAGCAAAAGACAGGTATAAAGGAGATGTCGAACGAACGGCGCGGCAGATGTTAAACGATTTTAGAACTGGTGTGTTGGGTCAGCTTACTTTGGAGTTGCCGCCAGCTTTATAAGACTTGTAGGAGATTTGATCTGATGAATTCAAGTCTTATCAAAGCCTTGAAAATTCAACAGCGGTGCTGTCTATGAATGAACTGAATCTGGAACTTCAAATTAATGGAATCATCGAAAAAACCGTGCCTGTCGAAGGCGAGCAATTTATTATCGGTAGGTTGCTAGAATGCGATTTGCAACTGCCTTTTTCTGACATTTCCCGGCACCACACCCGCTTGTTTAAAATAGCTTCAGGGGAGTGGCTAGTTGAGGATATGGGCAGTACCAACGGGACGCTACTAAACAACAGTCCCCTCAACCAACCTCACTTAGTCAATCAGGGCGATGTGATTTATCTGGGACACCGGATTAATTTGATTGTCGTTTTGCCCGATCGCTCTGACCCCCAACTTCCTGAAATCGGCACCATGCCCGAAGGAGTGACTATCCTCGGCAAAGCTAAAGAACTGCAAAAACAGTGGATAGAACCAGACACAAAACTTGAAAAAAATTACGAACAAGCTATCTCGCGTTTAAAATACTTAGTCGATATTGCGAAGTATTTGAACACCGCTGAATCCATCGAAGCAATTTTCGATCAAGTCCAGCAAATCGTGTTCCGCGATATCAAAAATATTGAACGTTTGGCACTATTAATAGACTTCCAAAATAACGGCGAACTGGAAGTAGTTAAAACTGCCGCCAGACCCACTGCCAAAAATAAATATATCCCCGCTGACGGCAGTTGGATCGGCCGGACTATTTGCCGCAAAGTATTAGACGAACAAGTTGCTCTCAAAACTGCCGACGCTCAGTTTGACGAACAGTTTGACGACAATATAAGCATGATCGATAAAGGAATTCGCACGGCGATAGCTGTTCCTCTCTGGGATGAAAATACAGTTTTTGGAGTGCTTTACGGCGACGCTCAACTGACTTCTAGAGAGTGGTATCTGGGCGGAGATGAAGACTTGAGCTTTTTTTCAGCTTTAGGAAATATCGCTGCTTCTAGCGTGCAGCGGTGGCTGCTGACACAAAAACTCCGCACCCAAGAAACTATGCGGCAAAGATTGGAACGCTATCACTCTCCGGCTGTGGTGCAGCATTTAATGAATACGGGGACTTTAATTGACCACCGCCTGCCGCCTGTGGAACGCGAAATCAGCATTTTGTTTGCAGATATTGTGGGCTTTACTGCGATGTCTGAACGCTTGAGGCCCCCTGAAATTGCCCGGTTGCTGAACAATTTCTTTGAGGAAATGCTGCAAGAAGTTTTTGGGGAAGGAGGAACTTTAGATAAGTTTATTGGAGATTGTATTATGGCATTTTTTGGAGCGCCGGAACCTCAACCGGATCATGCCGATCGCGCGGTGGCTGCTGCTTTGGGAATGCTCAACCGTCTTGACGAACTCAATGCAAATAAGAGTTTGGGCGAACCGCTGCAATTGCGGATTTCTATTAACAGCGGCAAGGCAATAATTGGTGATGTCGGCAGTTCTAAAAGAGTTGATTATACTGTGTTGGGTTCGACTATTAATCTGGCTGCTCGGATGGAGGGAATTTGTCAGCCTGGGGAATGCGTGGTGAGCGAAGCTACTTACACGTTGCTGCGATCGCCCCAAAGTTTTGAGCCGATGGGAGATTTCCGCTTTAAAGGAATTGACAGACCGATCGTGGTTTATAGTACCAACAGAAATTTAAGGTAATTGGTAATTGGTAATTGGTAATTGGTAATTGGTAATTGGTAATTGGTAATTGGTAATTGGTAATTGGTAATTGGTGATTGGTGATTGGTGATTGGTGATTGGTGATTGGTAATGGGGACGTTTAAGTCAAAAGGATTGAGTTATTAGTGAGGGATGCAAGTCCTCCTAATTTTTTTAAATTAATCAGAAATGGTATTAACTACGGATTTGCTAACGCTGAGGATTTGAACTTCATCTCCTATGTGTACTATTTTTCCGGCTGATTGAAGTGGCACTCGCGTGTTAACGAGCAGCCGACTAAAGTGATTGAAATGCCCTTTTTTTTGCAATTCAGGCATGATTTCATTTTGCTTGGCTGTTAGCATAGTTTTCAAGTTTGGATAAGCTTCTTGAGCAGCAGAATTTCGGTTGGATTGCAGACAGGGCTGACCGGGATTAATACCTTCAAATATTACTGGCCCTATTTTAAACCTGACAACTTCATCGGCTGCTCCGAAAAGTCGATCTTCCCAAAAAGCCGGGACATCTCCTATTTCAATATTAGCTCGCAAGCGATGGCGCATTTCGTTAACGCAAACTCTCGGAAACCAAGATGCTACTTCGGCTATTGTTGCGGTACTGATAATGCTTGGCCCGGGTGCTGCGGTATCATCGGGAAAGCCTGCGAGCAAGTTTTCAATTAATTTGACCGGGAAACCGAAGTAGTTGCTCAACCAAGATTCTATTGCGGGGCGTTCTCTATCTACATGAAAAAATATTTCTTGTTCGGTGTCTTGAATTTTCAGACCGGCGATTCTCTTTTTTATGTCAAATGATAGGCGCAGAAAATGGACTCCGCTGTTGCGCTTAGCGTTAACAAATGCTCCGGAAAGATCGCAGATGGCAAAAGAGCGATCGCCTGCTAGAGCTCCGCTGGCAAGAATATTAGCTTGACTGACAGCTATGCCGTCAAGGGACTTGACCGGATAGATATGAATGCTGGCGACGTAAGACATTGTGATTCATTGATAAATAATTGTTGTTTTAGATACACTATAGCATCCTCCGCAGGCAGAATGATGACCGCAGTTAATTCCATGAAATTACAAGGGGCGATTTTTTATTAGTTTATATTTGGCAGCTACTTGTAAAGAAAAAGTAAAGAATTTTTGCTGGGCTGATGGCAAATATTATACTAATAAATATAAAACAATTAACCGAGTTGCAAGCAATGACCGACTCAAAAAAAATAGGCAAGATGTCGAGGCGGAGTGCGATCTGGATGTCAAGTGCAGGGGCGCTGGTGGCAACCATGGCCCCAGGGCTGTTCAAAACTGAACCGGCCTATGCAGAAGGAGTAGTCTCAAACATCACTCCTGAGGCCGCACTCAAGAAATTGATGAACGGGAATCAGCGGTATATTCACCAAAAACGGACATTTCCCGACCAAAGCCGATCGCGAATTACCGAAGTAGCAAAGGGTCAACATCCGTTTGCAACCATCCTTGCTTGTTCTGATTCGCGGGTAACACCCGAAATTATTTTCGACCAAGGATTGGGGGATTTATTTGATATCCGAGTAGCTGGAAATTTTCTCGACGACGGGGTTCTCGGAAATATGGAATATGCCGCATTAGAATTAGGCGTTCCGCTATTAGTAATTCTGGGTCACGAACGCTGCGGTGCTGTGAAAGCGGCTTTGGATGGTAAAGCTGTGCCGGGTCACATTAGCACTTTGGTGGCGGCGATTAAACCAGCCGTTGATGCTACAAAAAATCAATTGGGCGATGCTTGGGATAACGCAGTCAGAGCTAATGTAAAAATGAATGTAAAAAAGTTAAAATCTGCGTCGCCTATTTTGGCTGAAGCAGTGAAAGCGGGAAAGCTTAAAGTTGTTGGGGCGCGCTACGATTTGGACAGCGGCAAAGTAGAGATAATTGCTTGATTTTGTTGGTATTTTTCGCAATTTGTAGGGTTAATGCCAAGAGTGCTTACCCCTCTGGGATCGATGGGAAACTACCGACGATTGCCCCTACAAATGACCTACTTAACGAGAAAGTAGATATGCAGGTTTAGATTAAACCCATTTCTTGCAGTCCGCGGCGCAGGCGTTCTGCTTCAAAGGGGCGGCGCTGTTCGTGAAGGGCGATCGCTCTTTTGAATTCTGCTAAACTTTCGGGCATTTTGCCAATTTTCAGCAGCGCTACTGCCAAGTTTTGATGGGCTTCGGCGTGTTCGGGATCGATTTTAATGGCTTGTCGGTAATAGGCGATCGCATCTACCAAATTTCCGGTTGCTTTCAGTGTGAGTCCTAAATTGTAGTGACCTGGTGCAAAATTGGGATCTATTTTTAAAGCTGCTTTGTAAGCTTTTTCTGCTGCTGGCAAATCTCCTTCATCTTTGAGCAAATTGCCCAAATTATTGTAAGCACCTAATTTGAGCGCCGGGAAAACATCTGTATTAATTGCGAGTTGATAGTGTTCTTTGGCTTTGGCAAATTGCTGTTGCTGGCGGTAAGCAATGCCTAAATGATAGTTAAGTTCGTAAACAATAGATTCATCAATTGTCGCCGCAGTCAATCCCCTAGTTAATAAATTAATGCCCCGCGCGATTTGCCCGCTTTCTACGTACAGCGCGCCTAATTTGCTGCACGCATAAGCATCGTTTGGATAATAAGCTATATAGCGTTCCATTGCTGTTTGAGCTTTTTGGAATTTGCTTTTTGCTGCGATCGCATCTTTGTGATAACCAGAGTGCCAAATCGCCACATCGGGGAGAGAAGCTATTTTCCACTCTGGTTCGCGCTGCAAAATCTCAGCCACGCTGTCGTCTACCATGGCGTGGTAAGGGCGAGAAAAGCGGATGCCGGGGCGATTGCGAAACAAACGCGACACTAGGGAATAGGGTGATTGAGATGCACCGATTTCTTGGCGGATGAGATTGATTAGCAACAGTCGATCGCTCTTAATTGCCTGCTGGATCTGAGGTACAATCTCCGGTACCAGCACCTCATCGGCATCCAACACCAAAATCCAGTCGCCCTGGGCGTGCTTCAGAGACTCGTTGCGCGCCGCTGCGAAGTCGTCGCACCATTCAAAGTCATAAACCCTCGCCCCGGATTCTCGGGCTATTTCACGAGTGCGATCGCGCGAACCGGTATCTACCACCACAATTTCGTCAACAACACCCTTCACGCTGTCCAAAGTCCGCGACAGTGTTGCTTCTTCATTTTTCACGATCGTGCACAGTGTCAGATTCATCGGGGGCCAACTTTCCTAATTTGACTGAATTATTGTAATTTTTTTTACCAGTAAAACACAAAAAGTCCCAGAAAAATTTTTCCTATTGCCCTTCGGCTTTGAGCATAGGTACCTTTCTTCCTTAGAAAAATTTGGTTGTACCAACCGCACCCAACGGTTGGGACGTTCTGAAATTGCACTTTATATGAGTAGTCGATTGCTTCTGTCCTAAATAAATAAAGCCTTCTATCCTAGATAATTAAAGGCTTCGTTCTTAGTTGTGCGCTCTACGTTATGCATTCTTAGTTGTGCGTTCTTCAATAACTCTTTTGACATATTAAAAAGCCTTAAATTAGGACGATTCATGAGAAATTCTACCTCTATCGGTTCATCCCTACGGTAGAGGAAAGGACGGGATATCAGTTGTTATTCTTAGAACATAAGACAAGGCAGACGAAAGTTAAACACTCAGGAGAAAAAGAAATGGGAATTATTGCTTGGATCGTTTTAGGACTGATTGCTGGTGCGATCGCCAAAGCCATTTATCCGGGAACTCAAGGTGGCGGTTTTGTCGCAACAACAGTTTTAGGAATTATCGGCGCGCTGGTGGGAGGTTATTTAGGCCAAGTCTTTGTGGGGACTAGCGCGGGAGCATCCTTCGGAGCATTAACTGTACCCAGCATAGCTTTTGCAGTCATCGGCGCGATCGTGGTACTTTTCATCTGGGGATTGTTGACTCAGCGTGCTGCATAATAAATATTGCCAATTCCCAGTCGATCGTATAGGGTATTCATAAACCCGGTTTCTTGAGGAAACCGGGTTTTTCAATATCGGAGTCGGCGGTTGAAACTCGGCGGTTGAAACTCGGCGGTTGAAACCGCTACTACACAGACAAAACCCGCCGACGCGGGTTGAAGAGTAAAGACAAACTCGGCGGTTGAAACTCGGCGGTTGCGCGGGTTGAAGAGTAAAGACAAACTCGGCGGTTGAAACTCGGCGGTTGAAACCGCTTCTACACAGACAAAACCCGCCGACGCGGGTTGAAGAGTAAAGTTAATTAATCCGCAAGTCGAAAGGTAAGCGAACGTAAATCCCTTGCGGGTCATTCATCGACTTGATAACAGCCAATTCATCCTGCATTTTCTTAACTTCTGCACTCAGCGGATCGAGTTTGGTGGCTGGTTTCACAACGCGAACGCCGGATATTCTTTCCAAAATTTGCTCTTCCAAACTGCGGCGTTTTGGATATTCTTCTAACTGCCAATCGTCGCCTAGCTTAGCTTGCTTAGCTGCTTCTCTAACGGCATCTTCTAGGCCGCCAATTTCATCGACTAAGCCCAACTGTTTCGCAGCCGTACCAGACCAAACTCTGCCTTGAGCAATTTCTTGCACCTTGTTTTTTGGCAGTTTGCGGGAGTCGGCGACTTTGGTGATAAATAGATCGTAAATGCGATCGACTATTCTCTGAATATTCGCCAATTCTTGAGGATTTTTGGGGCGGGAAACCGTGTTAGTATCCGCAAAACGGGCGGTTTTTACCACGTCCCAAGTTATGCCGTTGTTAGCAGCCAACTTTTCGGCATTGAATAGCATCCCAAAAACGCCGATGGAACCAGTAATCGTACTGGCTTCGGCAAAGATTTTGCTAGAACCCATCGAAATCCAATAGCCGCCGGAAGCTGCTAAATTGCCCATCGATACGATAACTGGCTTTTTTTTGCCTGTCAGCGCGACTTCGCGCCCGATGACTTCCGCAGCCGTCGCGCTGCCTCCAGGGCTGTTGACGCGCAGAACTACTGCTTTTATGTCGTCATCTTCTCGGATTTTACGCATTTCTTCAGCGATGCGATCGCCCCCTACTTGAGTCGGGCCGCCTTCGCCGTCTACAATCTCACCTTCAGCGTAAAGGACAGCAATTTGGTTTTTCTTGTGAGCGCGAGTAGAGTTTTTACTCTCAGCAACTCTTGCGTAGTTTTTCAAACTTATTTGCTTGAAAGATTTATCTTCTGCATCGGTTCCTGTTAGTTTTTTCAGTTCTGTTGCAATTTCATCAAAGTAGACAACTTTATCAACTAACTTGCCTTTGAGAGCTTCGTTAGCCATCAAAGTTCCGCCATTATCTGCAACTGCTTGCAGTTGGGGAACGCTCAATTTGCGGCTCGGCCCGACAGTTTTTAAGTATTCGCCCCAAATATCTCCCAGCAATTTTTGAGTTTGCTGGCGATTTTCCGGGCTCATTTTTTTGAGCAAAAACGGTTCGACGGCTGACTTATATTTACCGACGCGAGTGACTTGAACTCCCACGCCGTATTTTTCCAAAGCACCAGTCCAAAACATGGCTTGACTGCTAAAACCGTTGAGTTCTAGAGAGCCGTAAGGATTGATAGCAATTGTATTTGCAACGGAACCGAGGTAATAATCTCGCTCATTCCAGTCCATTTCGTAAGCAAAAATGGGTTTTTTGGCATCTCGGAAACGCTGTAATGCCGATCGAACTTCTTTGAGATTAGCAAACCCGCTGCTGCTGGAATCCGAACTGCCTTCGAGATACATCCCCACGATTTTCGGGTCTTTTTTCGCAGATTCGATCGCATCTAAAACAGTCCGCAGCGTCACAGCATCGCCGGATTCATCCGAAAGTGCTTCTTGAATCGCCGCGCTCGTGCTGCGGCTCGGTTTGCTATCGGTGATATTTAGAGAAAGGTCTAATACCAATACAGACTTATCTTTAACTTGCGGGCCTGAATCTTTAGACGACGATGCCGCCAGAGCAATTAGCAGTACCAGTCCTCCCAATCCGATGCCGCCCAGCAGCAACAATCCCAGGAAGGTTCCCAGCAAACTTGCACAAGTATATTTTAGGAAATCTTTCATTTAGATAATTAGTCAGTTGACAGTTGACAGTTGACAGTTGACAGTTGATAGTTGATAGTTGATAGTTGACAGTTGATGGTTAACAGTTACAGTTGGTAATTGGTAATTAGCAGTTGGTAATTAGCAGTTGTTATTTGTTATTTTTGAATCTCTCCCAATAATCAGTAACTACTGACTACTGACTACTGCCAACTGCCAACGGGAGCATCTCATTTTTGAAAAAAGCATTTTTTATATATAGTGCGAGCGTCCCCGCTCGCGAGTATTATACCGCTCGCGAGCGGAGACGCTCTATAAATGCAAAACTGAGATGCTCCCACTGCCAACTGCCAACTGCCAACTGCCAACTGCCAACTGCCAACTGTCTACTGCCAACTGCCAACTGACATACTTTTATCTTAACCTTTCCAAAACCCCAGAATGTTTTAACTCATCTAAGTTAGCGCAGCCCGTACAAAACATCACAGTAGCGATTTCTGCAATTAAAACCTCAGCTAGAACACCTGCTGCTGATTCCGATGCTGCGGCTGCTTCCAGAAACGGCCGCGCCAGCCCCGCCACATCCGCGCCGAGGGCGATCGCCTTGGCTGCATCCAAGCCGTTTTGCAAGCCCCCAGAGGCAATCAGGGGAACATCTGGCGCTACGGCGCGGGTGCTGACAACGCACTCGGCTGTCGGGATTCCCCAGTCGGCAAAGGTGGCGCCCAACCTCCGCTGCTTGCCGTCTTTGGCTCGCTCTCCTTCTATTTTGGCCCAAGAAGTGCCTCCGGCTCCGGCAATGTCGATCGCGCTTACCCCAGCCGATCGCAATTTCTGTGCCATTTTTCCAGAAATACCGTTGCCTACTTCTTTCGCAATCACCGGTACTGGTAATTTATCGCACAATTTAGCAATTTTTTCGAGCAGTCCTTTAAAATTAGTATCGCCTTCAGTTTGAACGCACTCTTGCAGCGGATTGAGGTGTAAAATTAGGGCATCTGCTTCCAGAATATCGATAATTTTTTGACACTCTTCCAAACCGTAATTGTAGTTTAATTGAACCGCTCCGATATTAGCAAATAGCAGAATATCGGGAGCGCGACGGCGCACGGCAAATGTAGGAGCAAGTTGAGGGTTTTCGACAGCGCATCGCTGGGAACCGACTCCCATTGCGAGTTTGTATTCCTGAGCGACATCGGCGAGGCGATAATTAATGGTCTGGGCTAGTTCTGTACCGCCTGTCATTGAGGAAATTAGCAGCGGAGCGCCTAGTTTTTTGCCGAGAAATGTGGATGTGAGATCGATTTGGGTGCGATCGATTTCTGGCAAACAGCAGTGAGCAAAACGGTAGTGTTCCAGTCCGCTGGTAGTTTCGCGAAATTGTACGTCTTCTTCGAGACAGATCCTGAGGTGGTCTGCTTTGCGGGTTTCGGTTTGCGAGGGCGAGGTTAATGGCAAGTTCACAGTGGCTGTTGGGGGAGAGAGTTTTGATTGGGAAATACAGTAATTTTATTTGATTTCTGAGATTTTTTTAGAGAGCATCCCGTTTTTTGTAGGGGCGAAGCATTCGCGCTGAAAATCTCTTATATAGTCGATAGGATACAGGCGCGAATGCTTCGCCCTTGCGGATATGTTTGCACAATTGGGATGCTCCCTTTTTTTATTTAACCGCAGAGAGCGCAGAGGGCGCAGAGGAGTAGAAAAGAGAGATGTTCGCAAATTCTGCTTTCTGTTGCTATATTATCCCGGAACGGTCATCGGCACGCCATTATCTGAAGGTTTCAATTTCAGTAAAAAAGGCACTGCTTTTTGCACCCATGCTTTGACAGGCGTATAACTTGCCGCGTGTTCTCCGAAAGAAATTTCCAGCATATCGGTGTGAATTATGCCCGGATTCAAAGGAATCGCTGCCATGCCTCGCGGGAGTTCTTGGGCGAGCGATCGCGTCAATCCTTCGATCGCCCACTTAGAAGCGCAATAGGGCGCGACTTCCGGCGAAGTTGACCTTCCCCAACCCGAACTAAAGTTGACAATTATGCCACTTTTTCGAGCAATCATTGCCGGGACAAAGTGGCGAATCACATTAGCTGTACCTTTAATATTAACATCAATTACCTCAGAAAACTCTTCATTACTGATATTCCACAGAGGCGCGGAATAATTAGTTATAGCTGCATTGTTAATCAGCAAATCTGGCAGTTGCTGCTTTGCCAAAATTTCTGTAGCCCAAGCTTTGACTAGCTCGTCGCTAGCGACATCCAAACAAGTAAAATGATGGGGCGCGCGATATTTTTGTTTTAGTTTTTCCACTGCTTCCGAAGAGCGGGCGCATCCTAAAACTGTGTGTCCCAATTCAATAAACTTTTCGGTCATCGCGAGACCGAGACCGCGACTGACTCCGGTAATTACAATTAATTTTGTCATAGAATTGGTGCAATTTTTAGATTAAGTAATAGAATACATATTGACGGAGCATTTAACAAATCATCCCAGGGGGAAAGCATGAAAGTAAAAGCAGCAGTTGCTCGCAGTGCCGGCCAACCTTTGACCATTGAAACGGTCGATCTAGATGGGCCGCGAGATGGTGAGGTGCTGGTAGAAATTAAAGCGACGGGTGTTTGTCACACCGATGCTTATACTCTTTCCGGCGCCGATCCCGAGGGTTTGTTTCCGGCAATTCTCGGCCACGAGGGAGCCGGGATTGTTGCGGAAGTTGGGGCGGGAGTGACAAGTGTCAAAAAGGGCGATCGGGTAATTCCACTTTACACTCCCGAATGTCGCAACTGCGCGTATTGTTTGAGCGGCAAAACGAATCTCTGTCAAGCAATTCGCCTCACTCAAGGGCAAGGCGTAATGCCCGATGGCACGAGCAGATTTTCAATTAATGGCGAGAAAATTTTCCATTACATGGGAACTTCTACCTTTGCTAATTATACAGTATTGCCAGAAATTGCGGTAGCGAAAATTCGCGATGACGCTCCCTTTGACAAAGTTTGTTTGATTGGCTGCGGCGTTACAACTGGCATCGGCGCTGTCATCAATACTGCCAAAGTAGAACCAGGTTCTAATGTCATAGTTTTTGGTTTAGGCGGCGTGGGTTTGAATGTAATCCAAGCAGCGCGCCTGGTGGGAGCCAACATGATTGTCGGCGTAGATATGAATCCCGACAAACGAGCAATGGCGAAAAAATTCGGCATGACTCACTTTGTAAATCCCCGCGAAGTTGAGGGCGATTTAGTGCCTTATTTGGTAGATTTAACCAAAGGCGGAGCTGATTACACTTTTGAATGTATCGGCAACGTTAATGTGATGCGCCAAGCTTTGGAATGCTGTCACAAAGGTTGGGGTGTGAGCGTGATTGTCGGAGTAGCGGGAGCCGGGCAAGAAATTAGCACCCGCCCGTTTCAATTAGTAACTGGTAGGGTGTGGAAAGGCACGGCTTTTGGTGGCGCCAAGGGCAGAACCGATGTTCCGAAAATTGTTGATTGGTACATGGATGGTAAAATTGATATTGATAGTTTGATTACCCAGATTATGCCGATCGAGCAAATTAATGACGCCTTTGATTTGATGCACCAAGGAAAAGTAATACGCACAGTTTTAACATTTTGAACAAAAATATTTCTCTCTTCTCTCTTCCTCTGCGCCCTCTGCGCTCTCTGCGGTAAAAAAAATCTAATTCACAAATGAAATAAAATTAACATGATCTCAAAATCCCTAAAACTGGAAAAACAATATAAAAGTTTGGGTGGCAAACTCGGCTTTTACAGCCATCAATCATCCGCCTGCAACAGCGAGATGAAATTCACTGTCTACCAGCCACCACAAGCCGAATCACAACCCGTACCAATCCTCTATTACTTGTCAGGATTAACCTGCACGGAAGAGAATTTTATGGCAAAAGCGGGGGCGCAACAATGGGCAGCCAAATATGGGTTAATGCTGGTGGCGCCCGACACTAGCCCGCGCAATACTGGCATTCCTGGGGAAGCGGACAATTGGGATTTGGGAAGCGGCGCGGGTTTTTATGTGGATGCGACAGCCGCACCTTGGAATTCTCACTATCGAATGTACAGTTATGTGGTTGATGAGTTGCCGAATTTAATCGCGTCAAACTTTCCGGTGATACGTGAAAAACAGGGAATTTTCGGGCATTCGATGGGCGGACACGGGGCTTTAATTTGCGCGTTAAAAAATGGCGATCGCTATCTTTCTGTTTCGGCTTTTGCGCCTATTTGCGCCCCTGTCCGCAGCCCTTGGGGACAAAAAATATTTGGACACTACCTCGGTGGCGATCGGGAGAATTGGAAGGCTTGGGATGCTAGCGAATTAGTTTTGGAACAGCAATACAAGCGCCCGATTTTGATTGACTGCGGTACGGATGATTCGTATCTAGCTGACGGGCAATTGTTGCCGGATGCGTTTGCGGTTGCTTGTGCAAAAGTGGGACAGATGCTGACTTTAAGGATGCAGGAAGGTTACGATCACAGCTATTATTTTGTGGCGAGTTTTATGGAGGATCACATTCGCCATCATGCGGCTGCCTTGTGCGAGTAAAAAAGTGACTCGGCGGTTGAAACCGCGACTACACACACGAAGTCTGCCTCCGCAGACTAAGAGATCGAGGGGGTATTTAACCGGATTTGGTATTTAACCAAATCCGGTTAATTTACTTCATGGATCCTTGAGTATCGCGTTAATTCAGACTAATCGCAAATACCCACTCTTTGTACTTGCTATCGCGATTTTCGATAATCCCCGTCAGTTTGTCCAAAATCTTTTCGGTGATGGGTCTGTTTTTAGGCAATTGATAGTTTTCTACTCGGTTAATTGGCGTAATTTTGGCGGCGGTTCCGCACAGAAAAATCTCGTCTGCAATCAACAGTTCTGATTTGTCAACTGGTCTTTCTGTGACTTCAATCCCCAAGTCTCTGGCGATGGTGATTACGCTGTCTCTGGTGATTCCTTCGAGAATATCTTGCTCGAAACCGGGAGTAACTAATTTGCCGTTTCTGGCGACAAATATGTTCATCCCAGAGGCTTCGCTGACTTTTCCTTGGGTGTTCATCATAATCGCTTCGTCGAAGCCGGATTCTACTGCTTCTGTTTTAGCTAGGGCTGAGGTGATGTAGGCGCCGCTAATTTTTCCTCTTAAGGGTAAGCTGCGGTCTTCTTGACGGTACCAAGAGCTAATTCTACAGTTGACTCCTTCTTTGGGTAAGTAGTCGGAAAGTTCTAATCCGTAAACAAAGAAGTCTGTGTCTACGTTGTGCAGTCTGGGGGCTATTCCTAAACTTGATGTGTAGATAAATGGACGGATGTAAAATGATTTTGTTGGCTGATTTTTTTTAACAAAATCAGTGATTACTTGTTGGATTTTGTCCGGGGGAATATCGCAGTGGAGGAAGCTGGCACTTTGACTTAATCTTTGACAGTGGCGGTCTAATCTAAATAGTAAGATGCGATCGCCATTTTGGGGGTCGGGAATTCCTCGCAACCCGCCTAAAACTCCGGTTCCGTAGTGCAGGGCGTGGGTGGCTATGGAAATTTTGGCGTCGGTAAAGGGGAGAAATTGGTTTTGAAAGTAGGCTATGGGGAGAAAACTATCCATGATTCAAGCTGGCGATGAGTTTGGCAGTCCGCGAGGAATGGTGATTTTGGTTATATTACCATAAGTTATGCGATTTTAGATTTGGGATTTGGGATTTTAGATTGACAATGACTGATTAACTATGGTTATGAGATTGTCGGTTGTTTGATTGTTTTTTTTGAACTAAGATGATTCTTGTGTTGTTATAACGATTTATAAAATAATAAAAATTGCGGTCGGTTTGGTTGATAATTGTTTTGGTAAAGAGTGCGATTCTTTTCTGTAAGCTTCGCTAACGACTATTCACAAAAATCAAGGAAGGGGCAACTGTGGCACGTAAATGTTTCATCATTGAAATGGGGATGGGTATCGACCAGCACGGGCAGGAACCTACTGTGGCGGCGGCTAGGGCTGTACGAAATGCGATCGCCAATAATGCTCTGCTAGGCGTCTGGGAAGTGGCGGGTTTGACTGACCCCAATCAGATGATTGTTGAGGTAAAGGTGGCTGTTCCTTACCCGGAACAAGTGCGGCCGGATGATGTGTTGGCGGTGCTGCCTTTTGGTAGCAAAACTCTGATTGTGGAGCAAGGGGGCATGATTGTGCCAGGAAGGGCGATCGCCTCTCTGAATGATAAAAATGATGAAATGTTAATCGCTGTGGCGGCTGTGACTGTTTTTGTGGACAATCAGCAGTAACTAATAGTGTGTTGTTTGAATAAATCGGCGGGCGCGCAAGTGCGATCGCCCGTCGGTGAGAAAATTATTAATTTAGCCTAAGTTTAACAGCAGCAAAAATAGAGTCCGATCGCGTGAAAGTGCGATCGGCGGGCTAGAAGCCCATCCCACAAAAATCTTTTTTCTTGTGGGATGGGCTTCTAGCCCGTCCCAAAATTTGGTTAAAAGGATTTTTGCAAGAGGTCTATTCTAGTTGCTGGGGCTATTGCGAGTGTTGCTAGGGCCGCCGGCATCGTTATTGTTGCTGGGGACAGTAGAGTCGAAAGGACGGCCGCCCGGATTGGTATTGTTGTTCGGATCGCTCACAGGATCTTCCGAAGAACGATCGGGATTGTTATTGTTGCTGGGGCTATTTGTAGAGTCCGAAGGACTGCCCCCCAAATCGTTAGTGTAGTTCGGATTAGTCGAGTCAAAAGGACGGCCGCCGGGATTGGTATTGTTGTTGGGATCGATCGCAATCAAGCCCGCAGAATTAGAATTGTTCGAGTCGTTAGTCTGGCGGTTCAATTCTGCGAATCCGGGCACGGCGAGCAAGGAACTAACGCCGGCAATTCCGGCAACAGTAACCAATTTTACGAACAAATTTTGGCGATTTGGTGAAGTCATGAATTTCTAAGCCTCTATGTTTTCAAGTTTTCAATAGTACGCGCGTGCGAATCTATCCCGAGCGTGAATCGCCCGAAACTACCGACGAACCGACGCTGCATCGTCTTTTTTGCGAAACAAGTTGAGCAAACCTAACGCGCCCAAGGCACCCAGCCAGCCCAGATTGTTGGGGCGATCGCGCCGATCGCTCAAAACTCCAGAATTAGTCTCAGTCGGCGCCGAAGTTGTACCGCTGGTACCGGTTGTACCTGTCGTACCGCTAGTACCCGTGCCTGCACCGCCTCCCGACTGGGCAGAAGCAGGCACTGCTAAGGAAACCGTTGCTAAACCTAAAGTACAAGCCCCTGCTAAAACAACTTTCAACAATTTAGAAGATTTCATGGTTATGCTTGCTTTTGCCTTGTAGAGTCCTGCGATCGCTTTTGATTGCAAAACCTTATGGTCAAATTGACAACGGAACGTACAACTCTTTTCATATTCGCTACGGGATAATGAAGGTAAGAGAGCAAATTTAGTCCCGTTCCCTTGATTGTTTTTCCAATTGAAACTTACCCCACAGACTCAATAGTTTCTAAGCTATTACCTTTGGTCTACGGCGCGCTGGAAACAGTCGCTACCATCGGCCACATTCTAACTACAGGAGCGGTTTCCAGCGAAAACTCCAAACAACTGATTCTGTCCTTGATCGAAGTTGTAGATTTGTTTCTGTTAGCCACAGTATTTTACATTACTGCCCTCGGACTTTACGAGCTGTTCATTGACGAGCGCATAAAAGTACCCCACTGGCTGGAAATTCACAGCATCGAGGATCTCAAAACCAAGCTCACCAGCGTGATCGTCGTTGTATTGAGCGTATTGTTTCTCGCTGAGGTAGTTAGGTGGAAGGGCGATCCGAACATCCTTCCCTTGGGAGGGAGTATCGGTTTAGTAATCGCTTCGCTGACGTATTTTCTAAGTTCGCAGGTGAAAAAGCCGAAGTCAGATTTATAGCTGTGCGATCGGGTAAATTACCCAAATTCCGTGCCACCAGCAACGGCAAGCAAGTTCCTTTTTCTGAAACTAATAAATTTAAGATTACATCGGTCTTCGGACTGAGATAAATGCTGTCTTAAATTTGCTTTTAGAGAGAGGAAGGTAGTTGTTTATTCTATATAAAATAGCATTTATGTTAAAAAAAAGGAGACCATTATGCCAGAACAACAATTTGACACATTACCTTCAGAAGCACAAGAACTACCCCAAGGGGCGCAGAATATTTTTAAAGCGGCTTTTAAGAGCGCTAGCGAAGATGGAATGAGCCAAGATGCTGCTACTCGCGTTGCTTGGAACAGCGTAAAATCAGAGTATGTTCAAGGTGACGGTGGCACGTGGCATCACAAGGGCGACGATACTAACCAAACTCGCAAATCTGTACAGTCTGGTGGTAATTAGTCATTAGTCATCAGTCATGACTCAGAAGTGCGAGCGTCCCCGCTCGCGAACGTTATCAGTTCTATCGTGTCCGCTAAAATAACCTCGATCGGGTTTGAGCGTTGGGACTTGAGTCATCTCTCGTCTGATGAGGAATGAATTCCCAACGATCGAACCAATATGATTGAGGTTCGATCGTTGGGAATTCATTCCGCATTTTCCGAGGAATTAAGTCCGCATTTTCCGAGTAATGAATTCCTCACTACCAACCAAGCAGTGTATTGATAAGTTATAGCCTTTCTCAAAAAGGTGAGGTATGACTGACAGGTTATATAACCACTGAAACCAAGAGGGCTGAAGCCCAACAACGTACCTCATCTTTCTGAGAACCGCTATAATAAGCATTGACGATCGCAGCAGATAAAATAGCAAGAGAGAGATTTAAAAAGTTTATAAATAGCTCTTGCGACAGATGGCTTCACAATTATTTATTAGATAACTTTAAAAAAGTAAACTTTGTTACAGAATTTATGCTCACTTCATCCCATCCTCTAAAACAGGTATTTCATTGCCCTGAAGAATCTGATTTTTACTCGCACTGCTTGGAAAGTTTAGTGTTAGATACCGCTGACAATTCTCGACTTATAGTAGAATTTGGTTCCGGAGAGGGAAGTCCAGTTATTAAGTCTTTGGTCAGAACTAATTTTGACGGAAAAATACAAGGATTTGAGTTAAATAAGGTTGCGTCGAAAATTGCTGAGTCTCAAATTAAGCAATATCAACTGAGCGAACAATACACTGTCCAAAATTGCTCTTTTTTTGATTCGCCTTTATATCAGTCGGCGAATTGTATAATTTCAAATCCGCCTTACTTGCCGGCGGCGGATGACAAGCTCTATCAGCCGCTGTTGCACGGCGGGACTGATGGTTCTACAATTGCTAAAAAACTTTTATCTTTGGGCTGCGACAAAGTTTTGCTGATGGTTTCGAGCTATTCTAATCCTGTGGGTTTGATCGATGATGCCTTGGATCGAGGCTACTCGGTGGCGAATTTTGAGATTGCACCTCTAACTTTTGGCTATTACAGTTCGGAACCGAAGGTGAAAAGCGCGATCGCCAATCTGCAAAAACAGGGCATGGCTTTTTATTCGGAAAATATCTATCTGCTGGCGGGAGTTTTGTTTCAGAAGCAGCAAAAGTCGCCCAGAGATTTGTCGATCGAGCTAATTCAGTTAATGACAGCCTTGTAAAATACAGCACGGATCGATCGTTCGTTGTTTTATCGGTGGGGGCGGGTTGATTAGATTGTGGGTTGAGTGGCAATTATTGTCTGTGAACCCGCCCCCACCCAACGGCAAATCCCCATCTACGTGTCAATTGTGTTCTGCTGCTTGGATCGATCGCACTACAGCCAACGCAGCCCGATCGCCGATCGACTTCTCCTGATCGTAGCCCAACACCAATTCCCACCCATCCTGCGGGTATTTGTCAACCAGCGGGATCGCCACCTCATCAAGCATCCAGCGCCCGTGACGCTCATCTTCTCGGATGTGGAGTTCCCAATAACCCATCGCAGCCTGGGACAACCCCAGGCGCTGCGCGGCGCCTAGATAATTGCGGTAAGCGACGGGCCCAGCCACCTCAAAATAAGTGAGTCCGCCGTTGTAGCGCAGAAAGTGGCGCTTGCGTTCGGTAAGCAGGAAGTTGTGGTTGATGCTGGAGAGCACTTCCCAAGGTACTAAATCGAAATACGCCTCCGGTTCTGTGCTCATCCCGAATTCTGCCATCATTTGGGCAAAATAGGTCGAGTGCTTGCGGGGTAAGCGACCGCCGCCGTATTCTTCGATCAGCACCCGCGTCAGGGTTGACTGAATTTCGTTGCCTGCCCCGCCGAGGATGCGGGAAAGACGGCTGGCTTCCACTAAACCGTCGAAGGAGGCGATCGCCAGCAGGTGTCTGTATCCCGCTGCTGTCATCTCTTCTCGCAGGTAGCGATCGATCTCAGACAGCGGAGGATCGACATCGACGGCTGCACGATCGCGCAGGGCTTGCTTGACATTCTCGATGTTTTGCACGGCTGCAACGTCGATTTGGGCGATTTCCCACTGCTGCCAAGGTTCTTCGATGCGATCGCGCACTCCTCGCAAATAGTGCGATCGTTCGTTGTTGTAGCGGCGCAAATCGTCGTACCAAAACAAGTTGAGGCGGTTGATGCGGTACAGTACGCGCTGCAAGAAACGGTGCGCGGCCTCATCGCCCTCCGGTTGCTGATATGCCGATCGCAGCGCCACGGCGATCGCGCTTTCAAAATCGCTAACAAGTAACGGTTTTGCAGCCACCGTCTTGTCTAAATCATCCACTAGCAGCAAATTGACAAATTGGCGATCGGCTGCTTCGTAATTTGGAAGTGCGGGTTGCTTTTTAGGAAGACTCGGCGAGTCAATTTTGGGGAGTAAATCTGCGGTATTTTGCATGGAATCAAGTTATGTTAACTCAGATTATTGTGCTGCCTGCCAAAACAGCCAACCGTTGCAGATTGCTGAGGATTCTGGCTGCTTATTTTCAAGATACCGAATCATTCAGCCGGACACACCTTTCTATTGATAGATATTTGTGAGTTTCCCTTCTTCTCTCCTCTTCTTTCCTCTTCTTTCGTGTCCTTCGCGCCTTCGCGGTTCGTCAAAAACAAATCCCACCAAAGTTATAATTTTTTATAACCCCTGTTAATATAGCTATGTTTCGATCGACTATAATCTAAGAACTAATTAGAGGAACGGTAAGTTATGGCTGTGCAGTTGCTCAAAAGACTTTTCACAGTAGAAGAATACCATCTGATGGGTAAAGCTGGGATTCTTTCGGAGGGCGATCGCCTAGAATTGATAGAAGGAGAACTTGTTGAAATGGCCGCTATTGGAACTCGTCATGCTTCCTCTGTGAGGCGCTTAGCCAGACTGTGCAGCCAAATTCCCGAAAATTTGGCTACTTTTGACGTGCAGAACCCCGTTCAGTTGAGCGATCGCACTGAGCCGCAACCTGATATAGTATTGCTGCAACCTCGCGCCGATTACTATTCAACCGCCCACCCCCTCCCATCGGAAGTTTTACTATTAATAGAAGTAGCTGACACTTCCATAGACTATGACAGAGATGTGAAACTTCCTATTTATGCCCGATCGCAAATTCAGGAAGTCTGGATAGTCAATTTACAGGAAAACTGCTTGGAAGTTTACCGCCAGCCGACTGTTAACGGTTACAGTTTAATGCTGAGGTTTTGGCGGGGCGATCGAGTGTCGCCGCTGGCTTTTCCCGAATTTGTAGTTAGTGTGGATTTGGCGATCGGCTAAATCAGGATTATACCATTTTAGATTTGAGATTTGAGATTTGGGAATGACTTAGTGGATATGGGTTTTAAGTTTGCTTGCAGTTGCATTATTTTTTGAATTCAGGATTATTTGCATTCTAGGCGAGCGCGAAAATACTCCTCATACAAATTGCAGATCGCACTGCAATAATTGCCGCTCGCCAATTCCAGCAACCGCCACCTCTGCGACGGGATTGAAAGTCGATCGGGCGATTTGAGATTGTAGATTGTAGATTTACTCCGAGGAACCGGGTTTCTGCCTAAGTCTTGATATGCTTAAATTTGGTAGCAGGTAATAAATAATAGGTCAGGGCGATCGGTGTATTCAACTCTAGAGCAAAAGTACCAGCGCCTGCAAAAACAGTTAACGGGCGGCATCATCGCCCTTGGCGGCATTTTCTGCACGGGTACTCTTTGGTATTGGCTGGTGGAAAAATGGCCTTTGCTCGATGCCGCTTACATGACTGTATTTACTTTAGCAACTGTCGGCTACGGTGAAATTCACCCCCTCGGAAGACGCGGGCGAATGTTTACCATGTGCCTGATTTTGATGGGCGTGATGGTGATTGGTTATATCGTCAACCGCTTTACAGAAGCGCTGATTCAAGGATATTTTCAAGAAGGAGCAAGAATTAGGCAGCAGCGGCGTTTGGTGGATTCTTTGATCGAACATTACATTCTTTGCGGTTTCGGGCGCACGGGGCGACAGATTGCCTTGGAATTTGAGGCAGAAAATATTCCTTTTGTGGTGGTAGATTCGGCGCTACAGTCGGTGCAGGCTGCTTTGGCGTTGGGGTACACGGCGGTGCAGGGAGACGCGACACTCGATGAAACTTTGTTGAATGTGGGGATCGATCGCGCAATTTGCATAGTAGCAGCTTTGCCGTCGGATGCTGAGAATTTGTACACTGTGCTGTCGGCGAAAACTCTGAATCCGAAGGTACGGGCGATCGCCCGCGCCACCACAGAAGAAGCCGTAAAGAAGTTGCAGCGGGGCGGCGCCGATGCGGTTGTATCCCCCTACATTACGGGCGGCAAACGGATGGCAGCGGCTGCTTTGCGCCCTCAGGTGATGGATTTTTTAGACGGCGTATTGACGGGTACGGATAGTTCTTTTTATATGGAAGAATTTCTGGTAGATCCGAATAGTTGTGTCTACGTCGGAGAAACTTTGAGAAATGCCAAATTGCGATCGCAATCCGGGGCATTAGTGTTAGCAATTCGACGGGCTGGCGGCACTTTGATTGTCGGGCCAACTGGAGAAACTGCGATCGAAGGAGGAGATATGCTGATTTGTTTGGGTACTGCCGAACAATTGCGCGCCCTCAATCAAATCCTCAGCCCCCTAAGTTTTCGCATCCCCCGCCCTCCGAACTAATACAATGTGGGGTTTCTCGTGAGGAATGCCAGTCCTCTTTTGGGGCGGTTTCGGCGGGCGAAGGAGTTAACGCCGACGATCCTTGGGGAAGTTGGTGGGGTTGGGAGGTGCGATCGCTTTGGCAGATTTCACCTACGCAGGTTGGGAATGTCCCAATTGTGGGCCCAGGTTTAAGATTTCTGCTTTGTGGGTGCATGGCTGGTGTCAGCACTGTTTTATGAGGTTTGGGCAGATGAGCAATTTCCAGAAGTCCATCATTTTAGATAATATTTTATGTAGATATATAAATATAAGTAACTTATTTTCAGTTAAAATATAGATAAAAGGATGATTTATGATGGTAGTCTATTTGGAGGGAATTTGCTCTGACCTTGGGACAATTGGTTAGGGAATAAGGAATTCTCTATCATTGGCGATCGCTATGTCCATATAACAAGTATCAGGAAATAGATGAATCAAGTTGTCATTGAAAATCCTATTATTAACTCTGCCTTCTTGGAACCCAAGTACCACTTTCGCTTTGACGATGATGGTATTACCGATGAAATTCTCGAAGAGCGTCGCATCAGCCATTATTTTATCCCGATCGCCCAACCGAAGAAAAAAAGCAAGCAGTTTCAACAACTAGAGCTAAATCTAGGTGAATGGACACAAGACAGAGTAGCAGAAAACAAGTTTATTAACCAAATTCGCGATCGCGTTAGCCTGTGGAGACGTGGCGGCTATCTCTACGTTACCCCTACCACTAAAAAATTGTTGGCATATTGGACTAACCCCGATCGCGAACGTAAATTATATTTTTGCCAAATAGAAGCTTTAGAGACAGTTATCTATATCACCGAAGTTGCAAAAAAGTGCGGCGATAACTGGATTGAGAATCAACTCCGACAATTCAATGAAGATGCGAACCCGCTGCTGTTCCGCATGGCCTGTAAAATGGCGACAGGAAGCGGTAAAACAGTAGTCATGTCAATGCTGATGGCGTGGCATACTCTTAATAAAGCCGCCAACCCTCAGAACAATAAATTTAGCGATGCTTTCTTAGTAGTAGCACCAGGAATTACCGTGCGCGATCGCCTGCGGGTACTCCAACCTAATGATGCTGAAAATTACTACAAAAAACTTGACCTAGTACCACCAGATTTAATCCCAGAATTAGAAAAAGCTAAAATTGTTATTACTAACTATCATGCCTTTAAACTGCGAGAACTTAATTCAGCAGCTCGGTTAACTAAAGATATTCTCGCCCAAGGACAAAAAAGTGCTTTCACTGAAACCCCAGACCAAATGGTAAGGCGAGTTTGCAAAGGTTTAGGAAACAAGAAAAACATTATCGTGATTAATGATGAAGCTCACCACTGTTACCGTCGTCGCGTTGGTGATGACGATGCCAAGCTCAAAGGTGATGACCGCAAAGAAGCAGAAAAACGCAACGATCAGGCACAACTTTGGATTTCTGGCATTGAAGCTATAAAGTCAAAAATTGGGGTCAAAGTAGTTTATGACTTGTCAGCTACACCGTTCTTTTTAAAAGGTTCTGGCTATCAAGAAGGCAATCTATTTCCTTGGGTAGTTTCTGACTTTTCCTTGATTGATGCGATCGAATCAGGCATTGTCAAAATTCCCCGCGTTCCCGTATCTGACGACAACATGAAAGGCGAATTGCCTGCTTATCGCAGTATTTGGCCATTAATTCGCGATCAACTCCCCAAGAAAGGACGCAGTACCCAAGATGAAAGTAAATCATCACCCGAACCAAAACTTCCTAAAGAGTTAGAGGGAGCCTTAGAAAGTCTCTATAGTAACTACAAAAAAGCTTTTGAATTATGGGAACAGGACACAGAAGCTACTGACAGAGGACAAACACCGCCTGTATTTATCGTTGTTTGTAATAATACCAATGTCTCTAAATTAGTTTATGACTATATTGCTGGCTGGGATACTGGCAAAAAATATCCTGATGGTAGACCTGTTTTAGCTCCCGGTAAACTACCATTATTTAGTAACGTCCAAAACGAAAACTGGACAGCTAGACCTAACACGATTCTGGTAGACAGCGAACAACTAGAATCAGGCGAGGCGATGAGTGCTGAATTCAAAAAAATTACAGCACAGGAGATTGAAGAATTTAAAGCCGAATATCGACAAAGATATCCAGGTAAAGATCCCGAAAAAATCACACCAGAAGAGTTACTGCGCGAAGTATTAAATACCGTTGGTAAACCCGGAAAACTGGGGGAACACATTCGCTGTGTAGTCTCTGTTTCTATGTTGACTGAAGGATGGGATGCTAGTACCGTCACCCACATTTTAGGGTTAAGAGCTTTTGGCACTCAGTTGTTGTGCGAACAAGTTGTTGGACGGGGACTGCGACGGATTAACTATGCAGTGAATAAAGAGGGAATGTATGAACCCGAATATGCCGAAGTTTACGGTATTCCCTTTGCTTTTATCCCCTGTGCAGGTTCTAATAAAACACCCAAGCGGGGAACACTCCCTACCCGTGTTCGAGCTTTAGCAGAACGAAATGAATCTGAAATTACTTTCCCTCGATTGACGGGTTATCGCTACGACATTAGTAGGGGCAAATTAACAGCTAATTTTACAGATGTTTGTCAATATGTTATCTCTACGGCTGATTTGCCTACTCTTACAGTCAATGCTCCCATTGTTGGTCAATCCAGTATTCATACATTGGATCAATTGAAATCCCACAGAGAACAGGAAGTCGCTTTTTTGTTGGCAAAACTAACTTTAGAAAAGTATTTTCGATGGGATGGGAATCAGAAACCAGAAAAAACTACAATACATTTTTTTGATGCAGATGTACAAGCTTGGTTGTTTCCCCAAGTTTTGCAAATAACTAAACAGTGGCTCAAAGAATGTGTCCGTTACAAAGACAATACCTATCCTCAGTTGTTAATGCTGACTGAATTTGCCCACGATGCGACAGACAAGATTTATCATGCCATTGTGGAAGGAGAGTTGCGAAAATCTTTAAAGCCAATTCTCCGCCCCTATGATACTTTTGGTTCGACTCGCTATGTAGACTTTGACACCGCCCGTGCGGTTTATACGACTAACCCTCATAAATGTCATGTTTCTCATGTGGTACTCGATAGTAATTGGGAATCAAAGATGGTGCAATCCTTAGAACAAATGAATGAGGTTATCTCCTATGTAAAAAATCACAATTTAGGCTTTACTATTCCCTATACTCTCAATGGGGAACAGAGAAATTATTTGCCTGATTTTATTGTGCGAATTAATGATGGGCAAAAAGAACTACTGAATTTAATTTTGGAAGTATCGGGGGAAGCGAGAAAGGACAAAGCCGCTAAGGTGGCGACTGCTAGAACTCTTTGGATACCAGCAGTAAAAAATCACGGGGGATTAGGGCGTTGGGATTTCTTAGAAATATCCGATCCTTGGAATGCCGAAAAATCTATTCGGATGTATTTGTCTCAGCAGACAGCACAAACGGACACGAATATTAGTACCATTCAAAAAACCCCTGGTGTCTGTGGAGGTAATGCTAGGATACGCAATACACGCATTCCTGTCTGGACAATTATTTCTTTTTACAAACTGGGGGCATCTGATGAGGAAATACTGAGGAATTATCCGGGGTTAACTCCCGCAGATTTAAGATTAGCTTCGTCATACTACGAACAGCATCAAACTGAAATCGATCGAGTAATTGCTGCCCAGGATGACGATGATGAAGATAGCTAGGCTTTACTCTAACGAAAATTTACCCCTAGATATCGTCAACAAACTTCGTTATCTCGGACATGATGTGTTGACATCCTATGACGCAAAACAGGCTAATCAAGGAATTCCCGATGATGATGTTCTCAAGTTTGCCCATCAACAAGAGCGGGCTGTGATTACGCTCAATAGGCAGGATTTTATTGAACTACACAAGCTTGTCAAAGAACACAGTGGAATTATCCTGTGTAAAGAATGTCAAGGAGATTTTGATTATGAACAACAAGCCTTAAAAATTCATGAATTGATTTTAGATTTCAGTGAATTGAAGTCTCGATTGTTTCGAGTACAAAAGCAGAATGTCAAAGGCTGTAAAATTCAAACATTTATCTATAAGGAAATAACTAATGCCTAGGAAAAAGAATGACAAATCTACACCTATTGATAGTGTGAAACATCAGGATAAACGGGCTAATATTCCTACTGAAGAGTTGCGTGATTTTATGGCTGACGACGAGAAAAAACCTCAAAAAGTTCTCTATCCCCGCGATCCATCTTTAGATCCGCAGTTGGTGTGGCAGGGGAAAGATGAACAGGACAGTCAGGATTTAGAAGTGCCTGCTGTGCCGATTTATATTCAGGAAAAAATACACCCCCACGCAATTATTGAGGATTTTAAGAAGCAGGTTAAGAAAGAACAGCCAGCGGAACAATTAAGTTTATTTAGTGATTTCAATGGGTTAGAGTTTGACCAATTAATTGACTTTTATCAGCATAAGGATGGGGTGAAGTGGGCTAACCGGATGATTCTGGGTGATTCGCTGTTGGTGATGAATTCATTGGCGGAGAAGGAGGGTTTAAAGGGTAAAGTGCAGATGATTTATCTTGACCCGCCCTATGGGATTAAGTTTGGTTCTAATTGGCAGGTTTCGACTCGGAAGCGCGATGTTAAAGATGGGAAGGCTGAAGAAGTAACAAGGCAACCGGAACAGGTGAAAGCTTTTCGGGATACTTGGGAGTTAGGGATTCATTCTTATTTGAGTTATTTACGCGATCGGTTGGTTGTAGCAAGAGAGTTATTGACGGAAACTGGTAGTATCTTTGTGCAGATTGGCGATGACAATGTGCATTTGGTTCGGTGTTTGATGGATGAGGTTTTTGGGAGCGAAAACTTTATTACTCAAATTTCTGCTACTACTAAAGTTTCTCTAGGAAGTAAATACATCGCTGGGGTTCAAGATTATATTATTTGGTACTCCAAAAACAAAGAAAGTGTTAAATATAGACAGCTCTATGAAGAAAAAGATTTAGTAAGCAATTCTGAATTTACTCTAGCACAGGATATTGATGGTAATCATCAGAGATTAACAACTGAAGACAAGCAGGAAAAAAGTCATATTAGCGATAACTTAAAAATTTTTCAACGCATCGATTTACTTGCGACTGGTTGGGGAGCTAGTACAAATTTTCCTATTGATTATCAAGGCGAAAAATTTTATCCATTAAGGGGCAAAAGCTGGAAAACGCATTTGCCAGGAATACAAAGATTAAAATTAGCTAACCGAATAATTAAACTAGGTGGATATCTTAGATATAAATCTTTTTTTGATGATTACCCTGTTAGCCAAATTACAAATGTTTGGGCAAAAACGGCTGGTGGTTTCTCGGAAAGCAAAGTTTATGTAGTTCAAACAAATCCCAAAATAATTGAAAACTGTCTTTTAATGACTACAGATCCCGGTGATTTAGTATTAGATCCAACCTGCGGATCTGGAACCACAGCGTATGTTGCCGAACAATGGGGAAGACGTTGGATTACCATCGACACAAGCCGTGTTGCCTTAGCACTAGCTAGAACTCGCCTCATGTCTGCTAAATATCCCTACTACCTACTAACAGACTCCCCTGAAGGCATCCAAAAAGAAGCCGAAATCACTAAACAACTGCCATCAACACAACCTAAGACAGACAACGCAATCAAAAAAGGCTTTGTTTATAAGCGCGTTCCTCATGTTACATTGGGATCAATCGCCAATAATCCAGAAATTGATACTATCCATGCCAAATGGCAGTTACAACTAGAACCAGTTCGCACTCAATTAAACCAGTTGCTCAAAAAATCCTGGGAAGAATGGGAAATTCCCAGAGAATCCGATGCCAAATGGTCAGATGAAGCTAAAGAATTAATAGCTAAATGGTGGCAACTCAGGCAACAACGGCAGAAAGAAATCGATGAATCTATTGCGCGTAATGCCGATACCGAACTACTCTATGACCAACCTTATGAAAACAATAAACGCATTCGGATAACTGGCCCGTTTACTGTCGAAAGTCTTTCACCTCACCGCATTCTTTCTACTGATGAAGCATACCCAGCCTCAGAACAGGAAGGCGTTACCCAAGCATCAGATCAATTTGAAGTCAGAATCATTGACAACCTGAAAAGGGCAGGAATCCAAAATACTTTAAAAAATCAACGCCTCAAGTTTGAAAATTTAGAGTATTTAGAATCTCATGCGGGTACTTACATTCATGCTGTAGGCGAGTACGCAGAAAGCGATGAAACCATCAAGCGGGTAGCAGTCCACATCGGGCCAGAATACGGCACTGTCAGCGTTGATGATATCAAAGAAGCTGCCAAAGAAGCTGTTAAAGGCTTGGGGAATGATGTATTAATTGTCTGCGGTTTTGCCTTTGAACCTAATGTTAATGAAGAAGCAAAACGTTATGGCAAATTGCAAGTTTTAATCACTCGCATGAATCCTGATTTGTTACTGGGTGATGAACTGCTCAAGAAAACAGGGGCTGGTAATTTATTTATGGTATTTGGCGAACCAGATATTGAGTTAAAACGCCAAAATGGTCAGCTAGTAGTCACCTTAAAAGGCTTAGATATTTACGATCCGACTACAGGAGAAATTCGCAGCAGTTCGCCTGATGATATTGCTTGTTGGTTTATTGACACTGACTACAATGAGGAAAGCTTTTTTGTGCGTCATGCCTATTTTACAGGTGCTAACCAACCTTATGAAAAATTAAAGCGGGCGCTGAAAGCAGAAATTGATGAAGATGCTTGGAGTCAGATGTATTCTACTACTAGCCGTCCTTTTGATTCTCCCAAAGGCAAGAATGGTAAATCGGGAAAGATTGCGGTTAAGGTGATTAACCACTACGGGGATGAAGTGTTAAAAGTGTATGAAAGTCTTTAGAACTTTTGACACTTCACAAAACCTAAAGCCGATGGCGGGATTTGAACCCGCGACCGATCGATTACGAATCGGCCGGGGCTAAGTCTGCGGAAATCGTGGAGATGCTTCGGCAGGGCGTAACAATCTCCTCAGATCCATATTCAACTAACTCAAGTGCCCATTTTTTGGCAAATGAATTTGCGTGTTCGGGCGATCGACAAAAATTATTCGAGATTCTGTGAACTTCCCCACCTGAGAATTGCTGGTGGCGCGAAATATTTTAAACGTTCGGAACCCTTTCATGACTGTTACTGTCGGTAAGTGATCAGTGCAGAAAATGGCCGGGATACGAGACTCGCCGACTGATCCGCAACATTAGTGATAGCACGGATACAATTTTGGCAGGGTCGAGTCCATGGGCGATGTTTACGCCTAGTCCTTGCTCGGCTGCGGTAGTACCCTCAATCAGCCTTGTTTTTATTGTTGCCACCCCGCCGTCAAGCATCAAACCATTTGCATTGCCAGCAGTCTTCGTTCCAATATTTCCGTCATGGATTAGGGAGACGTTTAAGCCGTCAGCACTCTGAAGCCGAAGTAAATCGTTTCCATAGCCAGCGTGGTAAAGGGATACGGCTGATAACCCGCCTTTGTGAAAGGCAAGAAGTGGTTACTACCTCCAAAAAAGCTTGTGTAAGTGATTGGCGGATTATTCTTTAAAATCCGCTGCCCTCCAGCCAGACTGAGGAATCCAGCCACTATTCTCTGCCACAGACTAGGGTGAGGGTCTGTTTTTGCCTCATGCGCGGTAATTGCCGCCGTGGTCTCTGTGTCGCGGGCGATCGCAGAGGGAATGTCCGCGTCAGTCAAAGCTGTACCGCTTTGCCGATACCGTCCGTCTCCTTCTGCCTGCGTTAAATAAGTCGGGTGAGGATCTGTTTTGGCTTCGTGGTTTGCGATTGCCTGGGCTACTTCAGAATCCCAGGCCAACTCTGGAGGCAGAGCCCCGGAGGGCTGTAAGTTTACTAATGGCATTATACTGATTAGGTTATTAACGTCGCTTCGCAAAATTGACAGTTAGATACACCACCATTCCCCATAAGGCTGATGGCTCCCAGGTATCGTGGCTCGCCTGGATCGGGATACCAGTAAAATCCGACGGGAATAACTGCTTCATAGAGAGCTGCGGTAACTGTCGGGCCCTCTCTTATTAAGACTGGGTTCGGGCCTAAATTATATATAGAAAATGTAGCTCGGTTAGCGTTTGCCGCTATCAGCGGAGTGGTAGGGGGCGTAGGACCAGCGGGTATGGCTATGGTGTTACACACTTTGGCGTTGCGAGTGTCTTCAGCAATATTGATGCTTGATTGAGTTTGTGGATTTAGATTACTAAACGGCATTCTTTGTATACGATAGATAGTAAGTCTAGTATACACAATTTATACGATACATATGACTAATATCGTACTCCCGACAACGCCCGGGACAGTGACCGCTACTACGCTAGAGGGGATGATCTTCCAGCTAGCCTGGAATTTTGGGATAGGCGCAGAAAAAGACTCAATAAAAAATCCCAACCAGGTTGACTACGTGAGTGCTACTATCGAGCCCGAATTTGTATATGAGTCTTATCCAATCGCAAACGCTGGGCGAATGGTAATTGTGGTATCCGGGCTGCCCATTGCTACTGTGGCGCTTCCCTACTCAGGGCGATCGACCGTCGGCTTAAGTGATTATCTAACTGGATCGGGATTTCTTCCCGGCAGCGGCGGGACGCCAACCTTTGCCCTTGCTGCTGCCAATTGGTGTCAGCATTTATGGGATGCCATTTTACTTCTGCATCGGCTCCAGATCCAGCCGGCAAAGAATCCATTAGGATTGAACTTAGTGGCTAGCTGGAACATGGAAGGAGCGGGCACCAACAGCGTCTTAAATGCAGTGGGGAGTGCCAATTTGGAACTCCCTCTGATGTTCGTTAACAGTGGTGGATTTCCTACAATTTCGGCGACATCTCCAATGGGCAATTTAATATAATGTTTCAGGAATCGAGACCAGAAATTACTGGTATTTTTCAGACCAATTTCGCCCAAATTGATACCACAATTAAGCCCATAATTGATTGGGCTGCAATTTGGGCTGCCTATATGCCGCCTGTTGGGTGGACGATTGCGGGGCGAGCCTCTGAGATTAGATTTATGCAGGCGATTTACAATCTTCCTAGTATTAGGCGGGCTCCGGTGCCGGATATAACATTGTATGAAGCCGACGAAATTACCAGGAACAAGATGCAGGAGAATTATCGGCTTGCTCCCTGCAAGGCAATTAAATTATTTGTGGATCTAGGGGATGGAATATGGCAAAATAGATCCGAAATATGGATCCAGAACGTAGGGCAAGAGGGCTTCAAGGAACTTAAGATGCCTTATCTTTCTGATGCCTCTGGCTTTTGGGGAGCGAATCAAAAAGTAGGAGCGCAGATTGTTCCCGCAGGAGTTCCAGTTAGCGGTGGATTGGGTGCGAATGATTATGTAAGAGTCCACGGCTCTTACCGAATAATCCCGACACTTGTGCCGGATTTAGGTGCCAAACCCTTCGGCAGCGCCCAGGGATTTTCTGTAAATGTAGGCACTACCTCTCCTGTTCAGATTTTACCCGCGCGAAATTCGCGATCGCTTCTGTATCTCACCTCCACTGGAAAGATTTGGTTCTCGTTTGCGAACAGTTCCGCTGGTGTTGCTCCAGCCCGGGCTTGCGCCTTCCTTTCTCCAGGAGGCGCCCTCTCCTATGAAAATGGGCGCCTTGCCTTTGATGGCGGCCGGGGCGATATTATCTCGCTTAAAAATACCTTGGGATTTCCCCTGTGGGCGATCGCAGAAGGCGCATCTGCCACAATTAGCGGTACGGAGTATTTTTAATGGTTTTACCTACAATTGATCCACAGAGAGGAAGGGCTGGGATTGGATTCGAGGTTGCCGGAATAGGCAAGGCCGGCATTTCTATCGGAGCCGACAGTATTGGTGGCAAGCTTGGTCTTGGGCCCGTAAGCGTGGGCGTTGGCACGGGCTCGGCCTCGGGGTTTGAATCCCTAGAATGGGATTTTGGTGTTGCCAAACAAAAAACCAACCAGACCGGATGCACGATCACCAGGGAATCGTGGATTGTAGGAGTTGGCGTTACCGAGTCGGAAACGTGGACAGACCCAAGATGTGAGCTGCCACCAACACCAACACCAACACCAACACCAACACCAGTCCAAATTTCGCCAAATCTCCCATCAGATCTGTTGCCAAATAATCCCTCTCCTCCTAAATTTGCAGTAGGGTGTAAGGTGTGGCAAAAAACGATTATTAGATATGGGTCTAACACTGGTAGCGGATCAAATACAACATTTGAAATCCCGATCCCCGATGGAATCGACTGGCAAAACTACGATGAAACAGTATCTTCAGACAATTATTTTACTTATTCGGAACCTCCTTACCATGACTTTCTGGCGCCAAACTATTTTTATCGCTTATACCTGAATCCCGGTGTTGGTAACTCAGGTTTTAGCGATTATTTTGGCATGTGGCTCCAAGAGACACAAGCATTGTGGGATGGTCTACAAGTAATGATTATAACTTCACCAGTTTACTCCTATCGTCCTAATCGTTTTGGCAAAATAATACAAATACATAATGTGAAAGAATTTTGGAAAAAGTCCGATGGGGGGTGGCAACTTTCCATAGAAACGAATTACTCGATTGATTCATTGTGCGTCCCCGAATCTCTCAAAATTGTCATACCTCCACCCAACCCACCACCTACAAAAATGGATAAAGCCTGCTGTGCAATGCTAAGTGAAGTTCACCAGGTTCTCGCTGCACGAGAAATGCTCCGAGGGAAATGTACTTTCCCTTGGCGCTTAAGAATGCCGGGCGGACAAGGGGAGGAAGTTATCAAAGATTATGCCAATTTCTTGCGAGCGTTAGCCCAGGAAATAGATCATTTAGGGATACATCCCCCCAAACTCTACATCCAGGATAATAATAATGCTGTAGAGGGCGACCAGACTGTAGATATTCAGTACCCAAGTGCCACATCCGCCTTCGAGGCGATGATGAAGCAGGTGTGGGACGACAACGCAGATGGAGACACCCGTACCAATTTTCTGTATAGATTGGCTTGGATGGGTATCCAGAATTCAGAAATGACACTGAAGTTAAGCGCAAAAGTTCATGCGCTCTGTGAGGGGCTGGGTATCGAAACAGAGGTAGACACCGCCAAATTTCCCCTGCCCTTTAACAATGCAGCAGGGGTGAAAGAAAAAAGTACCAGAGGTCAAGGCTTTGGAAAGAAAGGAAAAGAAATAGACAAAAGTGTGGATGCTAACACTGAGTTAGCTGTTGAAAAATTGCTCCCAGAATTTCTTAAGTGTAGGGACAATGAAGTCCTGATCGAGAGATATTCTGGGGATAAAGATATCAATGATAAATTATCATTAATATTGCTACACCTTGAAAAATTAAATTCTAAATAAGGAGCAAGCTAATGCCCGATAAAGTTATCAAAGTTGACGAAAAACAGACGAGCAGTGCTGCGACCAACTATGGAGATGCTGATAATAGCTGGCTCTCCAAAATTAAAGGCACTTTTGATTGGGTGAAAATCCCACAAATAGATCCGGGGAAAATAGCAAACGATATTAAGGAATTAGTGCTGAAGGGTTTGAGGGGAGAAATCTTAAAAGATATAGGTGGATTTTTTGCAGAGCATATAAAAAATATGATCAACAGAGGGAGAGATTTTGCGAAAAAGCAAATTGAGGCAGTGATGACTGTCAAAGGCAAAATTATGGGGCAGCTAAACACCTCCGAGGGAAAAGGATTAGCTATTTTTGGAGCAATATCCGCTGCCGTAATAGGAGGAGGAGTATTGCTAGGCGCAGGGCCCGAAGTCGTGACAGCGATGTTGCGGCTTTACCAAATTGGATACACCTTAAACCTGAAAGAAACTGATGAGCAAATTGAGCAACAGCTAACGGGGCAAATGACATCGCTATATTCGATGGCTGGTGATGCTTTCGGTACTGGACTAGCAAGCTTTCTCAGTGGGGGGGTTTTTCGGATACCTCGTATTCAAATTAATATGACAAGGGTAACGATTCTTTATCGATCGCTAAACGAAGAAGCCAGAGTTCAGCTAATTTCTCAGGTCAAAGGAATTAGTAGAAATGCTTTTTTTAATGGGTTAAGAATGTTGGTTAAAATTTTTTACCGAGACACTAGGAAGATGCTGAAGCAACTGGCGCAAAAAGCTCCAAATCATCCACTTATAAGAGCCATTCCAGGAGGCGCGGAAACTTTTAAGAAATGGGGTTCAGGGGGAGAACCCTGGAGCATGGCGCTGTACGTCCAAAAATCCCTAGAAAAACTTCAAGCAAGCTCAGATCCGTTTATTAAAAATATTGGTGTTTTTCTTGAATCTGCTGCCGAAAGTTTTGGAGAGGGAATTCAAGAATTCTTGCCCGATTTAGTAAGACAGCCAATAGCCTAGAGGAAATAACATGGCACAACCCAGATCCAGAGGAATAATGCGTCGCCCAAGGCTCACAGAAAAAGGGAAGCTCCTGAGCAATCAGGAGATTTCTAAAAATATTGATAATTGGGTGGAAAATGAATTTCAAGATGAACTAAGAATGACTGCATTTTTGGATGTAAATACTCGCCGTCAGGTGAGGCTAGCAACTGGAATTGGCGACATGGAAACTTTTACTAAAGAATTCAACAATGCGTTTGCAGCAACCTCCCAGTTATCTACTTCTGGGCAAAAAGCTAAAAAGGGCGATCGGGCTTTTGGGCAACCGTGGAACAACCGCCCGAGGTTGAGGAAAATCTCTCAAGAATACAAGATAGGTTATCGCGCCCCCATTAAATAAATGGCTAAATCTTCTTCTAAATCTTCTCCTAAATCTTCTCCTAAATCACCCGACGATCCAACAGATTTCGGAAGATTTGAGAGGAAAATAACCGAAGAAATAAATAAAAGAGAAGCTCCTACATTTGTAGAAGGGAATTCAATCCCGATCAATATAGAGGAGCGCTCTTTTTTCGATGTCTATGAACTTGATTTTGGTAGGCTAGATGGAGAGCCTCCCCTGATGATTGCAGGAAATGATGCCCAGATTGCCCTGCAAGCTTCCTTATTGCGAGCCATAGATCAGATGCTTGAATTTAGGGGGCTGGGGTCTTTCAATTTTTGGGAATGGGCTAAAAGATTCGAGATTGGGTTTGAGGGTTTTGAGAGCCCCGAGTTAAAAAAAATGCGGGGTGGTAAAAACAGGGAAGTCTGGCCCGGTGTAAATCGGGAAGATAGACCTTTGATCAGGGAATTAAAGCCTAGTGAAGCTCTGGGGGATATTGATTTCAAATTAATTCAATTTTTCCCGAATAGGAATGACAAATCGGAATGGAAATTGTTTCCGGGTTCCTACAGGGAAATAGCCCAGCAAATTGCTATCTATTGGAATCAGAAAGAGGGTGGCGTTAGCGGCGGTGTCACCTCCCGGCTGACATCTGATATTTCCCAACTGAGCAAGCACCCTTATATCAGTCTTTATTTCCGGGAGCTACCAGCTTCTGCTGGGGGTAGGGGCGGCACTCAATTAGAAAGCGAAATCAGCTTCAGGCTGATGGACATGATTGAATATGAGGGGCTAATTCCTAACAAATCTGTGATTTCTATTGCGGATATCAAGCGGTTCAAGAATTCCATAGAGCGCATTTTCAACGCTACCCCCGACAAGCCATATCAAATTCAGCGGGGGCGGGGTAGCTACACCTACAATAATTGGCCGCTTGGGTACAAACTATGGTTGCTGGGTAATTCCGCCTCGGAAGCGGAGCGGATTTTTAAAGATATTTTGAGGATTCAAAACCATACATTTGACGAAATCTACATGGGTGTGGGGGCTAGCAGAAATCCAGCCAAGAAATACCCAATATCGCAACCGAAAAAGAAGGTGGTTGGCGAGGACAAATCTTTACCAAATCAGAGGCAAACAGGCATCGTTACTTTTCGCTGGGCAAAATTAGTCCTGCCCATGACTAAAGAAACCTTTATACTGGTTTCCCGCGAAACAAGGACAAAAGTCGATGAAAGATTAAAATAAATGCTTTACAAAGAATACACAATTAAATTAATTCAAACTTCTAAGTTGGATGATTATCAGGGTTTTTTACGCGAAGAATTACCACCGTGGTCTGTGCTGGTGTCCGGATTTTGCGGTGGGTGCCCAAACACCAAAAGATGCGCTGCACCTTGCTAAGTGCAATATTGATGATGACGAGGCGCTTTGCCTCGCGAAACATAACGTTGATGATACAGCCTACAAAAATCAATTTGAAATATTCTAAACTACTTACCTATTGTCTGTAACATCTGCTTGGCTGTCTTCTCGTAGGTGAACTGTTTGTGGTTCTTGAAGAGAATAGCTGCCTGCTGGAAGTCTGCTTTAGCTTTAGCTTTGTTGCCAATTTTTTCGTAGGCGTCGCCGCGATTGAGATAGGTGGTGGCGTCATTGGGAGGCAGAATGCCAATTTTCAAGGCACTGTCAAAACAGTCGATCGCATTTTCATATTTTCCCAGAGCCGCATAACTCCTACCAATTTTAAAGTTAGATTCTGCCGATCGCTGTATCAGCAGGCGGTGCTTTTCGCGAAACTCCTCAATTTCTTCTTTGCTGCGAAAAAGGGCGTCAACCTCCACGTCCAAGGCGCTCCCATCCCTGACAGACTCATTCAGTAAAGATGCACCCGCCTCATTGTATTTTCTGATAGCTTCTTGATGCTTCCCTGCTGTTGCCAACTTGTCCCCCAGAGCCTCCAGCGCACCGGAATTGCCAGTAATTGCCCGTCCCTCAATTTCAGTGAGGCCGTCAGCGTAGCAGGTATTTTTGTATTTTTCATTAAGCTTGGCTTCATCTCGATCGGGAGGTAATGAGGGTGCTGCGGACTCTGTGGGGCTTGTGTCGATCGGGATTGGGATGGGTATTGGTACCTGAACTAGGGTGCAGCCACCACATAAAAGTGCGATCGCTAATATTGCTCGTTTGACAGGCTGCATACTAAAAATCCTAACAGTTTGGCTATGAAAATCTTCCCAGAATTTGGATGCTTGCAAGGGCGATCGCGCTAAATAAATTTATTCAGCACCCACGGGCTAGCTCCGTGCTGGAGATAATTTTGTTTTTTAAGCAATTTTGCTCGGCACCCAACACCGATCGGGACGCCAAACCCCCCACTTCTCCAATACTTAACAAAAATTTACAATTGCTCTTACAAAGGGTAATTACGATTTCGGAACATTTAAATAATCCTATACAACCTGCAACCCCCAAAACCACGTGACAACAAGCGATACAGCCATTGACAGCATTTATGGCGACCGCTAGGGTGAGAAGTAGGAGGAATATTCTTAAATGCCTAACAATAAATATCAAAATAAGGATGAGGTTTCCGTTGCCATGACCAACGGGTTGGTCTACGTATTTGAGACCAATGTTGACACAAACGAGAGAGTCGCTCTAGGGCATACCGTTATTGGCGCTACAGTGCCGGCCCTGGCCTTTAAAGGTGGGAATAGCCCTAAGCCGCGTAGGGCGAAGCGACTAACCGCCGATGGCTGGAATTCTTCATTTTGCGCTGAGACGCCGACAACTGTAATTCCAGCATTAAAAACAGCGGGTTGGCAGGTTGGTGGAACGCCGAAAAAGCGGGGAATTATTACTGGGGCAACTGCCCGCGCTGTGACCGTTTACGTACTTGTTCGTGGAATTAAATTTGCTTGGAATATGCCGAGCGAGACCCGGGCGTCGATTACTGATGCCACGATGACAGCTCTCGGTATCCAAGTCGCAACAGCGGCTGACATCGACACTCTTGTGTGGGGGGCCTCTCTCCCGAGACCGGCTAAGGTGCAATTTAAGAAAACCACCGGCCCCTTGGGCGGTGGAGCGGATATTTTGACAACCTATTGCGGCCAGGCCCAGGAAGACAATTTACCGGCTGGGTGGAAAATCATTCGGCCGCGGCTGAAATTCCCAGGCGATCCGCTAACCCCTTAAGTAAGGCTAACGACCTGGAGATTCCGACCCTCAAATCTCCAGGTAAAAATTAGGCAAAAATTTTGACAACAGTAAAGGGAAACCACAATGGACATACTAAAAGCAACGGACACCAAAACAGGTGAGCCAGCCCTGCCAACTCAGGCAGGGATTGAGGCTACACCAATTTTCAAGGCATTTTGTGATGCCAAAAAGCAGGAAGCTAAAGATTATGTGATGAATGCTTTTGGACTAGAAGTAAACCTAGAGGATTTGATCATCTGGCGCGACGATGCTGGCTGGCCCGATCCGATGGGCAAAGCCGCTTCTCACAAAATTATTGTCTCCAACCAAAAATACAGGGATAAGGAAGGCAATACTTTAGGTAATTACAATGTTTGGCGCAAACTACCGCCAGCACCAACTGACACTGAAATGCCTATTAATTCTTAGGTGATGAAATGTGGGCTTCGCTAGGGGAAGTAACACCTCAATTTGATTTATGGCTGCCATTCCCAAGCGATGCTGGCAGCGCCAGTGTATTTCGATTTCAATTTGTTTCTACTGGAAACCCCGAAAACATATTTAGCATTTTGTGGTTTCGTCGGGTATGGGAATTTGGGGTTCTTCGCGAAAAGCAAGTTGAGATTGCCCACCGAATATACCCCCAAATTCACTCAATCATCTTCTACCTGCCAATTCCCGATCCACTGGAATATGCGGGGTTAGTTCCAGCGGGGTATGAGTGCAAGTTAGAGCGTAGATACCGAAAAGGTAACTACGCCGAACCAATTTTTTATGTTTCGCTAGAAGCTTTTGTACCACCTCCGGGAACGCCAATTTCTGAGGCAGAAATCGACTTGAAATTGAGCGAAATTGATTTTCAAAAGATTATCAATAAGCTTGACAGTTTGCCTAATATTCCTGTACCATAAATTGTGGAAATCGTAGCAAAAAAACAATCTTCTAAATTACAAAAATGAGCAACTTAACTGAAGTAACGAACAGACTAGCGGATGGTCAGATCGAAATCTACAATGTATGCAAACGCTCGGCAGAAAGAGTTGCATATGCTTACGAATTAATTGCGGCGCTTGTAGAAGTCACGAGCCAACTTGAACAAGCTGTCGGCGACGATCCAACCTCGCAAAAATTCCAAGCAATTGCCGATAAAATTGCTACAGCACAAGAGTCTGCATCTGCGGATTTGGCGCAATTTCAAAACGTTATTGATGCGTTGCCGGACTTTGCTCCAGGCCTTCGGAGTATGGCGGATAGCCCATTCAATCAGCCTCCGGTAGTCTAGATTTATTGGGGGTTCGCACCCCCTTGATTATTAATTTTTAATACATATGGCAACAATAACTATTACCACAGAAATAATAGGATTGTCCCTTGGGCTGGCAACTCCAGTAAGTGCTGGACTTTGGTGGTTTTTCAGCTACTATAAAAAACAAATTGAATGGAATTTGCGGCGAGAGTTTTATCACGAAATTGACAGAGTAGTGATTGAGCAAAATCACTTAATTTGCTTTATAGAAAATAACGTACCCGGATATCAAAGGCTACAAATATCCGGAGAATACCGCAGCGTTTTTTTTCAGGGGTGCAATAGGATCGATGACAGGTAAGATTGCCGCTGGGGCGGTTGGATTTATTTTTATTTTTAGTAGCATCACGCTAGTATTCCTTGCGCTTGCCCAAAAAGAAACACCAACATCATTGCTGTCGTTGTCGCTGGGCTCTATGGCTTCGTTCGTCAGCCTATGCGTGCCGTCCCCTTTTCAGAGGTAAAAAAATATGGCTTTTATGCTAAGCAGCAAGGAATTCTTGGTAGCTGAAGGAAGCAAGGTTCGTGGCGCCGTACTCCGAAAGGGGGATGCTTCCCTTGCCGAAACCGTGATGATTTCTACTTCTAATAAAACCGCAAAAGCAGGTGTAGATTACGACCGCTTGGAAAAAGAAATAAAATTTTTGCCGGGAGAGCGACAGGTAAATTTTGACATTCAAACCCACCGCAACAATCAGCCTGATTTTCAAAAAGAGTTCACCATTCAATTGGTGAGAATTCCTCAAACCCATTATGGATACGCAGGGCAATTAGAATATCCGAATGTGGCGGTGGTCAAGATTTTTGATATGGATACCTAATTAAATGATAAAAATAACTATCACGCACCCCACACTTTTAAAATCCCGCCCGCTTCAATCTGAGAATTTAGATGTCAGCGAGAAGATTCCGCTTAATCCAGGAACGGAATATGAGCTAATTTCGTGCGATCGAGACCGAAATCACTGGCGGCTTCTGTTCCCCCAGTCCGCGAACAGACCGGGAATCTTTTTCGTATACGAAGGACACTGCAAAGTGCAGAATACCTCTGACGCCCGCTATACAAAAAATAATTTACCGGAGTCCGTCAGACTGAACGTTTTTTATCGATCGCAACTAGACAACTTTTACAACCCTACAGGTTCCTGTAACGTTACTTCCATCGCGATGTGCCTGGACTTTTTGAAGGTTCCCCGGCGCAAAAAGACGGGGCAATATGAAGATGAGCTCTACCAATATGCGATTGACCACGGTTATAGCCGCCACAGCCCCCAAGATTTAGCGAGGATCGTTAGAGATTACGGATCTCAGGATAGATTTACTGAGTGGGCGACGATAGAAGGCTGTCAGAAGCATTTGGCCAGTGGGAATCCGTGTGTCTTTCACGGTTACTTCACATCTTTCGGTCACATTTTAGTTGCCGCTGGCTACGACAAAAACGGATTTCTCGTCCATGACCCCTATGGCGAATGGTTCCCCACGGGCTACGACACAACTGTCAGCGGCGCGTACTTGCATTATTCTTACGATCTGATTCGCCGCACTTGTATGCCGGATGGGCAGTTTTGGGTACACCACATTTCCGCCTAGGCTAGTCTTCGATCGCTGCTTTTTCTAGCTCTTTTTTGAGCATCTTTGCGCTGCCTATGCTCTCTCCTATCTAACGGCTCTTTCTGCCAGCCGTTCCAAAAATTTTGCACCGACACACGGCGTGAGCGCCCAATCTGCGGCCATTTGAGCAATTGCTTGTGTGAGGGCGATCGACTTTGATTGGGGCTGGCCAACCATGTGACTTCTACCTTAGGTAAATTATCTAGTTTTTGCGGCGACTACGGGCGATATTTGAAGGAAGGCGGCAGACCTAACTTGGATTCCAGGCCTGTCGCTAAGTCGTCTACCGGGAATATTCGTTACACGTCTTGCGTGTTGCGAATATTTTACTATACTATGGCAATACCGAAAAACAAGAACGATTAACCGCCGTGTATCTAAGAAAAAGACTGAACATGACTCAAGAACAGGCTGCAAGGGCGCTTGGTATTCGCCCGGCTACGCTAAGTAGTTGGGAAACGGGAAGAACACCTCGTATGGCACCATCTTTAATTAAAAAAATGATGCAAATTTATGATTGTTCTCTTGACGATTTAATTGAAGCGTTTGAGAGTAAAGCCTCTGTTGATAGTTAAAAAAGAGGAACAATGACCAATTCATCTGACGACAAAACACTCGCATACCAGCGCAGAATTGAGGCACTGTACGCCAATGAAGCAACAGCTAATTTCAAGAAGGAATTCTGGCCCGCCGATCCTTTTGATGGAATTTTGGTAGATGCCACTTATCTTGATGTTCAAGATTTAGTAGCAATTCACAAAGCGGCTAAAACCTTAAAGGATCAAGGTAATGAAGCGTTTGTCAACAGTTTGATACTGTGCAAGCAGTCACCGCAAGGAGAGTGGGGCGCAATAGTTCGAGTCAGTCCGCTCTGGATTGATGCACACCGTAGTAGGAGGCGGAAAACCCGGGAAGCGTATATGGAATCAAGGCGGAAGGGTATTCGGCAATTGTGGCGCAAATCCTCAGCCCGGGAAGCTTGTATTATTCTCGGATGCGGTGGCGGCGCTTCCAGATGAAGAGAAGGTAAAAACAGAAGCCTGACTGCACGACTTCTTATATAGCAATAGATACAGGACTTCGATTGCTAACTTAAATGGTTCGTCAAAAAGTTCATAATTTTCGTACTTACCATTACCGTAAATTTTGTGAAGCGTAGCAGAATTTTCACGGATTTTGTCAAACGTTGTTTTGTTCATGTCGGCTGCCTTTTTTAGAATTCCGGAACTGATTTTTTATTAATTATCCCCGCATAATTGCGGAAAATGATCTCGGCTGAATTTCCCACCCACTTAGCTACTTGGGTAGGTGCGATTCCCGCTTCGAGACATTGCGATATGAAAGTGTGCCTCGTGTTGTACTGGGGTCTATAGGTCTCCAGTACACCATCTCGGACAAGTAGTTTGACCACTCCCTCATCTTTTCCCTTGCCGTACCAGGCGGTACGCAGGTCTTGGCGGCTGATCGGTGAGCCACCTGGACGAAGAAAGACAGAGGTATTAGCAATCGCATTTTCGGGCTTGATGGCCAACAGCAAAGCTCTGAGCTGGGAATTGCAGGGAAATTCGCGTCCTTCCGATTGCTTTGTCCCTTTTTTCCTTATGGCGCCGCCGACACCGAACACGATCGCCTCCTCGAAGCTGATTGAACTGCAATCTGATTTTATATGCTTCCACTGAAGCGCGATCGCTTCACTGGTACGACATCCGGTCAGGAAGAAAAATTTGATAAGTGGCGCCAAATAACTGAACTTACTAGATCCTGCAAAAGCTTGGAGTATTGCGTCTTTTTCCGCCAGAATAAATGGGTTGATTTTGAGCTTAGACTTTTTGCTCTTTATTTTGCACTTTCCATAAAATGGATTTACTCTCAGAATATTTCGCTCGACTGCCCATTCGCAAGCAGCATTAGCCTGCACCAGCAGTCGCCTCGCGGTGTCCGTGGGCTTGTTTTCCACCGCCCAATCCCTAATTTTTAAGGCTTCTTCGGGAAGCTGATAAGGGCAAGAAATGAGTTGCTTTAAATGACCTTGATACCCTTTCCACGTGGTCGGAGATACATTTTTTTTGCGAGAGTCAACGTATTTTTCGTAAATCTCTGGCAGCGTCAAACTCTTAGCCTGGGCAGCAGGCGTCGGCTCTTTTTGCCTATATTTTTCTAGAGTGATATCGAACGAGCCACTTAAGAAGTCAATTTCAATTTGCTTGGCTTTTAACTCGGCAAATTTTCGATTTTCTGGGTTATCGGAAATGCCTAAAGCAATTCTCTTGACACTTCTGCAATAAATCCGAGGCAATACCAAAGAAAGAGTTTGCCCCCGAACGCAAACTCTAATTGAATTTTTAGAAGTCCTCATTAACCGTCCTTGATGCTAGTTTGTGCCGTCGGGGTCTTTGTCATTAGGGTCGTAAAATCCATCAAAGTCGCAGTAATCACACCCGCATCCTTCGCACCTTGGGCATACAGTTAGCGGTGGGTACTCAATCTCAGATAGATCTGCTACTTGCTTAGGGCTCAACTTCTGAATCCGTTGCGGTGGTTGCCAGTTAGATCCCCAGTTTTGACGAAGTTTAGCGAGCGGAACCGGCTGTTCAAATAATTTGGGTTTTTCTACCCAAATTGCCATTGCGGCTTTCGCATCCTGGTAATAAGCGTCAAATTCACTTGGCGTAACTTTGGCTAAGTGCCCTTGATTCGTCGATTGCCACAAAATTTGTGGCGTCTTGCATTCACATTTACTGATAACCACTACCCCAATTGCTTCCCCAACTGGTAGCGTGGCATAAATTACAATTGTGTCGCCGGGGAGAAGAAGGCGACTAAACCCAGCCTTTCTGAGCTCGACACTCTTCCTGTTACTGGAATCAAAGAAAAGTTCCGCCCATTTTGGGCGGACTGAAATTATGAACGTGCGATCGGGATTCATTTCCACAAGCCTATATTTCTTACTAAAAGTTGCTACCAAATTTCAAGGTCAGCTCGGCAAGTTTTGCCTTGCCATCCGCGAATTTGCGTCCCTTCATTTTGGATTCAATACTAAATTGGGGCAAATCAAGAGTGAGTTGTACGTGCCAGATGGTTTTAAGTTCCGGTTTGCACTTTTTCCTTTTTCTATTCCTTTTTCTATTCCTTTTTCAATGTTCGGTGGTGAATTTTGCCCGCAGAAATCTCGCCCAAGCATTGCTTAGACTTGTGGATATGCGGATGATCGAAAGATTTGTGCGTGAAACCGACTAGACGACAGCAATATTCGACAGATACTCAGACAAAACTTGGAAGTATCTAACAACAGAATTTCGAGAAATTAACTCACGCTGCATTCGCTCATAAACCCCTCCCTCTTTGGTGATTAGATATCTAGGTGGGATACCGCAAATAGTGTGCCTGGAAACGGATAAAGCTTCGCAAAGCAATTCAATTTCGGTAGTATCACAGCCGACGCACTGAATATTAGAAAGGTGCTCGGAGGGTACTTGATAGTAGATGATTCTTCCGGGATGGGAGGACAACAAGCTCTTGTGATACAGGTTACCGCCGTCGATCAAGCAGGGAGGAATTTGAGTGGTGCGATACTTAGAGGCCGATTTATCGCTCAAAAGGCAAATATCATAAATCTCGGGTTCAACAATTTCTGGCTGAACAGATTCAAGCGGTATTTCTTCGGCGACAGGCTCAATCTCAACTGCTTCGGAAAGAACTTTAGCCACCCAACGAGATAAGGAAACTTTGGAATTTCTTTTCGGGGCTGACAGGGAGGTGGTGAAGGATTTGGCGAGGAAATCTACCATGTGCTTGAGTTCGCAAATCGATCGAGAAATTAGCTCGTCGATCAGGGATTCGGCGTTTTCAGTGGGTAGTCTGAGGTCGGGGAAATTGAGCTTGAACATTTCTACCTTTACTGATACGGCTGTTTTGTATTCGAGAGTGACTTGCATTGATTTGCTAAGGGGAATTGTAGGCCCGTCTCTCCGGGCTGTTACGCCACTTTTGTCAGTAAGTTTTAACATGGTAGGTGTCACCAGTATTAGTTAGTTAGTTAACAGACACGCTTACCGTTTACCCATACATTTTTGCTGAAGCCAATCCCGATCGATTCGATCGATTCTTCAGAAAGGTCTACACCTTCTGTAATTTCGCTGGTAGGGCCGTGATTAACTACTTTCCCAGCAATCCTGACTGTGTTGATATTGGTAATACGGTCAACTCCGATCGTGGATTGCGATTGATCTACGTGAACTTTTCTATTTCTAAACATGATTTTCAAGTCAGGGGTGGACATGACTTTGATTTAATTATCCACAGTGGCTCAAAGTCATAGAGGATAAGTCATTGGGCCATAGAAAAACTGTCCGAAGTATTGTTAGATCAACGCTAGTAAATTTGTAAGAGTGAAAAGAGGTCGCCGTCTTTCCGGCTGTCACCAGCCCACCAAACTGGCATCGAACCAGCAAGTCTTACTTTTTAGGGCAATTATTCAGGCAGTCAATCAGTAAGCTAGCCCTTGTTCCTTTCCGAGTGTCACCCAATCAGGGTTTGATTAAAGCCTTGTAAGCACCGTCGTAGCAGATCTTTCAGGTATCTGAGGCTGCTATCTCTCAGGGGTTTGGGCGGTGCTCGTTTTGGCTTGTAAGCTGATTGTAGCATTAATAGGACAAAATGGCTGGTCATTTTGGCTTTATATGAAGGCAAAAATAATCGGGACACCACAGAGGCATCCCGACATAGCTATACAGCAATTAAACTAGACTGCTCAGCTTCCACAAAGCCTGACAACGATACAGGTAGATCCTCCCACCGAACATTCAGGGCCTCACAGAGGTTCAGCCAATCTACACGAGTCATAGCCGGCTCATTGCCTAGATTTTCCCAGCGCTGCAAGGTTCTCAATGAAATTCGATTGTGTAGCCTAGCTACTAACTGCTCCCTGCTTAACCCTGCGCGCTCTCGCAATTGTCGCAACACAGTAATTTTCCTGGGTGAAGGTTTACTTTTCTCCTTTTCTGCCATAATATCAAATTACAAGCCAAATTGGCTAGCCAACTTGACTTAACCTATAAACAACCAGCGATCAGGCTTGAACTGGAACCTCAGCCCTTTCGCCACCCCTATTCTCTCAGCGATTCCGCCTAGCGCCAAATCCTGAGCCAACCCCACAATCCCCGGTATCTCGATCGACATGAAAACTCTCTTACCGCTAATTATCTGGCTGGCTATTGGTAGCGGATTTTACCCGTCGCCCGATCGGCCACCAGAAAGGGGTGGGGGTCGGCAGTTCCAGCAGCAGGAGGTACGAATGTAATCCAACGCGCAACAAACAGACTCTCCGTAACGCATATCTTTCTCTGCGGCGCCTCCGCCGCTTACTTACCTCACCACCAAAAAATGGATCTCCCAAACTTCGACGACGACGACTTCGACGAACAGATGAAAATCATCGCAGCCCAGGACGCAGAGATTTTCGCTCAGATGGAGCCTTTCATCGCGAGCCTAAACCACCACGAAAAGATGGCATTGGCTCTGAATGCGGTGGTGGCGATTGACAGATCTCACACCCAACTCTGCATCGTGCTACCCAGGCACGGAGTTCACCCCCCTCAGTTAAACATGGCGATCGCCATGCTGCGACATTTATCCCCTCAGACCCTGTGCGAGCTTGCAACCGACATTATTTCCGACGATTTCGATCTGGGCCTTGATACGGCTTCAAATCCAGAAGGGACAGGCGGCTATTACTTCTGCCCCAATTGCGACAGGAAGACAATGCACGATCTGATGCCGGTGAATTTGCCCAATTACGAGATGGATACGCTCCAAAAAATCGTCCAGGCGGAAGCAGATGTAGTGCCGACCTGTATTAACTGCTTGGAGAGAGCTAAGGAATAGAAATTAAATAATTTACACATATTTGTGGGATGGGCGTCCCACAAGAACAATCAAAAATGTAAGTTATTTAATTTTCATTCCTAATAGATACGAAAGAGAAGAATTAGCCCTTGATTAGCCAAAACTATGAAGCCCAGACCCGACCCGAACAAGTTCCCGCAGTGCCTGCGCGGTCGCGGCTACTGAAGCGAAGATTTTGCGCGATGGCATTCGTAGAGCCAAGATTATGAATTTTCTTGAGATAAACAAGAGTGCAACAATCTCACAAATAATTCACCATTTCAAACCCGAATCGATCGGAATCAGAACAGTCTGGGGCTGGCTCAAGCTACTTGAGACTGAGGGGAAAGTGCGGCACACTAGCAACACGAATATTTGGCTTTTGTCAAACAGCAGCAAGCAACCAAGAAAATGAAACTCAATGAAATACTTTATCGGCTTCTTGAAGCAGTAGAAAAGTTAGAGGACAACGAATCAGTCGGCAAGCAGTGGATCAAATCCATCAAGGAGATAGACAAATCAGTATCTACTGGCTACTCTTTAGTCGGTACGTTTATCTCGGAAAGCGAGGAATTGGAACCCGGCTTATATCTTATTTTCCAGGAAATCGATAGGCGCTTTTTCTTGAAAAAAACCTTCGTCAAATGGGATAGATCAAAAAAGCGAATGTGCGAGGACGAGAACGGAAATATAATTTTTGAGGCTCGTACAGTCGAAGAAATAGAAACAGCGAGAAGAGCCATCCTATTTGATTTTTCTGGCACCAGTGCAGAACTTTTGCACTGCACCTTTTTGCCTCAAAAATGGGCTAAAAAGCTTTGGGAGCCTATAACTGAATGGCTTGAATCGCAACCTAATCTCGAAACTAAAGTCAAATTCTGGGAGGCGGAAGTTGCAGAGCGTACAGATGCCCTGCGCCAAGCACAGCAACGACTAGAGGCCCTAAAGAGACAAATTGCCTCTGATGCTAAGGAGTTAGATCCTGAGACCAAGAAGTGGCTACAAACTGGCGCAGTTTTAGGTGGCAAAAAAAAAGCAATCGGAGAGCGATTGCTTTAAAGGTCTTAAATTTTCAAAAAAAAGTAACTACATTGTATCATGCTAACAGATAAACATCTACAAGAATTCGCAAAATCTGGCATTTCTAAAGAAATAGCCGAGTCTATTTTTCGCTCAGTTTCCGACCCCAAAGAAATCGCCGCATTTTTGGGGTGGCTAGCTTATCAAGGGCCGCCCGGATGGCTCTACGAAGGGATAGATCCAGTCACAGGCAAATCAACAGGCATTGGCCAATTCAAGCCCGACGGTGGCATCACTTTTCCTGATGGGAGCAAAGCTAAATACCTGAGCCAAAAAGGGGCGGACGGCAAGGGCAAATACGATGCTTCCTGCTTGCCTGTGCCGGGGATTGATTGGCAGGAAGTAGTTAACGATATCTCCATACCAGTGAGGGTTGCCGAAGGCGGCAAAAAATCAACATCTTCTATGCTTCATACCACCATGCCCACAATTGCACTGAGCGGCGTGGATATGGCGACTTACGGCCGCAGCGGACAGCTAACCCCTACGATGGCAGCAGTTGGCAGAGAGGGGCGAATTATCGAAATAGCTTACGATTCCGACATCATTGAAAATAAAAATGTCAGGGCTGCGGCGATCGCATTTGGCAAATCGCTGAAGAAAGTCGGCTGCACGGTCAAGATAAGGCTTTGGCCCCTGGAATGGGGGAAAGGGATTGATGATGCGATTGTAAACATAGGAGTTGAGAAGTTTGATCGGCAGTCCGCGGTGGTGGACTTTGACGAGTGGCTGAAGCCGACCAAGAAAGTCAAAGAGGCGATCGCAAATTCCGGCGAAACCGACGAGCCAGAAGTCAAAGAAAAGAAGATGCCCAAGCAGAGCATCATCGCAAAGGCGATCGCTGAAGCCTACCAAAATAAACTGGCATGGCGACCCACTTACAAGAGGTGGTACCGGTACGGAGCCGAAATAGATGGCTGCTGGAGCAATGAAGAGGAAGATTTTATCAGCCGCTTAATCAGCATGGAATTAAGCGCTAGAGGTCTTGAACACAGTGCCTCATACTTAGCAGGAATCCTTAAGCTAATGAAGGCTTTTTTAGCCGTAAAGAAGTGGGATTCAACTAGAAATTTATTGCCTGCCAAAAACGGAGTGATAGACCTAACAACCCTAAAATTGTCACCACACTCACCGGACTACAAACTAACTTGGCAACTTCCCTATAATTACGAGCCTAAAGCCGATTGCAAACCGATTACTGACTGGCTACTGGAAGTCACGAAAGGAAATAATTCCTTACTGGAATTACTGAGAAGCTTCCTGTATTCAATCGTTCACGGTCGCACCGACATTCACCGTTACCTCGAAATACTCGGTCCCAGCGGTTCCGGTAAGTCTACCTTCATGAAATTGGCAACAGCAATCGTAGGGGACAGAAACACACACATCACTAAACTTAAAAAATTAGAAGGCAATTTCGAGACTGCATCTTTAATGGATAAGCGGCTGGTACTAATAACAGACTCAGACAGGTACGGTGGCACAGTAGAAACCCTAAAAGCCTTAACTGGTGGCGATTCTATACCCTACGAAGAAAAATTCTTACAATCTAAAGAGGGATTTCATCCCGAATGTAAGGTAATCATCGCCTGCAACGAACCAATCCAAGCTCAAGATTATATTGCGCTTGAACGGCGTCGAATTACCGTACCCTTCGATAACAAGGTTAGCGTCGAAAATCAACGTAGCTTGATAGAAGAAGTCAATGGGGAAATGGTAGGAGAGTTCGTAAGTTACCTACCAGGATTACTAAATTGGGTATTAAATACTGGAAAAGAAACGGCAGAAAAGTATCTTAAGAAGACGGAAAAAATGGTTACTGGATACAGGAGGATTGCTATGCAAGCGATCGTGGCGACAAATCCGATTGCCGACTGGGCAGACCAACACTTGATTTACGAACAAGGGACACGCTTGCAGGTTGGCGTTGCCCAGAAAAACAACGGTGGCAGTAGTAATTCCTACCTTAATATCTCCTCATGGATGTATGCTTCTTATGCAGAATTTTGCGCTACCACAGGTACACATTTATTGAGTCTCAAACGCTTTATAATGCTGGCAAACGACTTATTTGTAAATCAGTTAAAACTCAATGTCCGCCACGCCAAAGATAGGGTGTGTGCGTTCTTTGAAAATTTAAAACTGCGATCGGAATTTGACGAATGTGGTGGATTAATTAGCGGAGAAATACCGGTGTCTACACCTGAAACACCGGTGTCTACACCTGAAACACCGGTGTCTACACCACTTCCTACACCACCAGCAGATCCAGACTGGGGGAAATTTCCCAGCGCCACAACCGATTCACGTGAAACCCGAAAAAACAAAGCGCTTGCCTGTCGCAATCAATTATTGAAGGCAATGGCGATCGCAAACTGCCACAAGGATTTTGTGCCCTTGCAAAGCCGTTGGACGTGGGGAGAGGTTAGCTGGGTATCGAAAAATCTATTCACCGCCGAGCAGGCACGGAAATTTATGGCAATCATGGAAACCAAACAACAAGAGCTAGATCTTGGTCAATAGGTGTTGACTAACGACTAATGACCAACATAAAGGAGTAAACATAATGACAAAAACACGAGACGAAATTCTTGGTCAGTGGGAAAATCTGATGGGGGAAACTTATTATCTTCAGTGCAGAGTAGGCGATCTTGTGGATGAATTCGACCTTGTAGAAGACAGGCTGGGATGGAGAAGCATGGGGATAGCTTCTTTCATCCAGTCAGAATCAAAATTTATCCCAGGCCAGTCCAAATTCAGCCCAGGCAGACTTTTTAAAAAAACAACGCTATTGTTTCCGGCCGGATTTCTCACAACAGAAGAAATCCAAATTTGCCTGGGCGATCGGCGGATAGGAAAAATGCTTGCTGAATTCACAGATGTTATCAGGAGCCAAATTAGAAAAGCTGCCAGCGGGCGGACGCGGGATGAAGATATGCTCGACCAGCCGCTAATAAGGAATTTGCGAGAAGCTTTTGAGGATGAGCACGGCGAACACCCCGACGCTCAGCTTATTGGATGGCATCAAATTGAGGAAAGGCTAAACCAGTATATTGTGGACATACAAAAAGAATGGCGCAAAAAACTAAAACGTAGGTAGCACAGCACAAACTTACCACCCTTATTAAGGGGACGATGAGCACCACGGTACGATGTGACAAAAAGTTAACCGCCAGACGACTACCTTGTTAGCACTCAGTATCAACTACTAATATGTTGAGGCACGGCTGCGGGTACTATTTGGCGGCCAAGGGGATAGACACCGGGGCGATTCAAGATTATCTGGGACACGCTAATATTAGCCACACAGTCCGCTACACCCAGCTAGCACCGCAGCGTTTTCAAGGGTTCTGAGAGGATTAAAAATACTTTTCTGTAATCCTTGACAGTTACCTAAAAGTTACTTATATTAGTTACATAGTCTTGTAGGTAACGGTTAGGTAACTTATGGCAATTCCATCGGTAGTGCAGGGGCAGGGGACGATCAAGACAGAGGACGGCAAGGTAATTGAGCTAGATTCTCCAAAAGGTTCTACATGGTTGGAGTCGATCGGCTCTTTCAGATTTGAGCCAGTCGGGGCAAACAAGCCCTACACAGTCCGCAAGGAATCGAACAAAGGGGGCGACTATTGGTATGGTTACAGAAAGATGTCGGGCAAGTTACATAAAAAGTACATCGGCAAAACCTCTGAGCTAAGCACAGCAAAGCTTGAAGAGGTTGCAGAGGCGCTGAATACTTTCCCACAACCACGGGTTACAGACAAAGTTACAGATACATCTAACCAGGGAGTTGCATATACGGTTACAGACAACCGCGACGCTGACAGATTGACGGCTTTAGAATTACAGGTGAAAGCGCTGCAAGAATCTGAAGCTTTGAGGAGTGGACTGCCGAGAAAGTTCGAGTCGGGTAATTTTGAAGAATTGCCTACGGCTACAGATAATGAGTTACAGACTGCTATAGGTAACTTACAGGTAACTCTTTTGAGATTAGAATTGGAAAATCAATCTCTAAATGAGGAGTTGGCAGCAGCGCGGGAAACTATCGCGACACAAGCTCTTTTGGTCCGAGATGGCGCGGATTGTGAGTGGAAATTAAAGCAAGATTTAGAGGGTGCTAAGGCGGACTACGTCAAACTTCTAGAATCCAGTAGCCACATAAAAGCCGATCGCGAAAAACAAATCACAGAATTACGGTCGCAAGTTGCGACCGAGCGCGCCGATCGAGAAGAAGTCGAGACACAACTCACCGACTTGAAACAAAATTCAGCCACTGCCAGCAAAGATTTACCAGATGCAGCCGACTTGCTTAACCAGTTGAAAGCTAAGTGGAAAAAGTCGGAAACTAAGCGGAAGGAGCCGAAGGCGGACTTGGCAGACTTAGACTTTGTTTTAGAGATTTTGGAAGGCTGAAGCGACAAAACTTTACAGCCACCGCTTGACAAGGTGGCTGTAGTATCTCCTGGATGCACAGTATAAATTTGCCCCCTTGATAAAGGGGCAACGAGCAGTCCATAAGCTATGGGCTGCTTTTGCATTTGTGGTGGCACAATCAACGCATTTCCGGGATTTGTGGTGGATGTGGCGCGCAAATGCCATGAAATTTAAAAATATAAATTTATAAAATCTAAAATCTAAAATCTAAAATCTAAAATCTAAAAAATATTTACTTTTAATTTAAAAACCCACCACATCCACCACATCCACCACCATCAATAGTTCCAGCCACCACAGTGCCACCACAATCGCTGTAATCCACCACATTCGTCAACCACCGCCGGAAAAACAGAGAGGCCGGCAATGAAGACAAATTGATGCCTGTCATTGCCGACCTCTGTGGTGCTTTTGAGGGTGTTTTTAGCTTATTTTGAGTCCAGATTTGAGCCAAGTTGTGGCTTTGCCTGTCTCGAAATAGCTGAAACCCAAAGCCGATGGCGGGATTTGAACCCGCGACCGATCGATTACGAATCGATTACTCTACCACTGAGCTACATCGGCAAGACGATTATGCATAATAGCACAAATTCAACAAAAAAGCAATGAGCTGTAGAATTTCATGAAAAACTCCACAACCCAAAACTCATAACTTGTTAAACCGCAAGTTCTCCGTCTGTTGAGCCGCCGCGGGCACCGGAATAAACCAAGCCACGCTGCATATCCAGCGTCAGCATCGTGCCGTCCCGAATTACCCGCATGGCATTCTCCACACCCACCATCACCGGCACGCCCAAACGCAAACCGATAATCGCGGCGTGAGAAGTCAAACTTTCCTCCTCCGTTACCACACCAGCGGCTTTGCGAATCATCTCCACAAACTCGGCGCTGGTGCGTTCTACTACTAAAATGTCTCCTGCGTGGAAATTGGCTACATCCGCAGCAGTGCGAGCAACTCTGGCCATGCCGCTCACAGATCCTAAACCGACACCGGTGCCTTTGCCTAAAACGGCTGTGACTACCTCAATTTTGATCAAATCCGTCGAGCCGGCAACCCCTTGCTGAGTACCGGCTGTCATCACTACTAAATCTCCGTCGCACAGGAACTCTTTTTCTTGGGCGACATTAATGGCAGATTGAAATGTTTGGCCTGTTGAGGGCAAATCCAGCACCAGTAATGGTTTGACTCCCCATACTAATTGCAGTTGTCGGGCTACGTCTACGTGGGGAGTAACGGCCAAAATCGGTGTTTTGGGTCGGAATTTCGAGACGTTGCGGGCTGTAGCGCCGGTTTTGGTCAGCGTCATGATGGCCGCTGCGTTTAACTGTTCGGAGATTTGGCTGACTGCTTGGCTGATGCCGTTGGTGATCGATCGACCAACATCTTCTACATTTCTAATATTGCCCCTAATTCCTTCCCTCTCCATCCGCACTGCAATTCTCGCCATCGTCGCCACCGCTTCGACGGGGAAACTGCCGACTGCTGTTTCATTGGAGAGCATTACCGCATCGGTTCCGTCCAGAATCGCGTTGGCTACGTCGGAAATCTCGGCGCGGGTAGGACGGGGATTGTTGACCATGCTGTCGAGCATCTGGGTAGCGGTAATCACCGGAATCCCCATGCGGTTGGAAGTTGCAATCAAGCGCTTTTGCAAAATCGGCACATCTTCGGCGGGGAGTTCTACGCCCAAATCGCCCCGGGCGACCATCACGCCGTTGCAAAGGGCGAGAATTTCTTCCATTTGTTCGATCGCCTCGTGCTTTTCGATCTTAGCAATTACCGGTACTTGCTTGCCCGCACTGGCAATCAGTTCTTTAATTTCGAGCATATCCTGGGGATTCCGCACGAAGCTGAGGGCTACCCAATCGACACCTTGGTCGAGGCCAAACATTAAATCTTTGCGGTCTTTATCCGTGAGCGCTTTAATTGACAGGTATACGCCCGGAAAATTCACGCCTTTGTTGTTGGAAAGCGGGCCGCCGACAACGACGCGACAGTACAATTCTCCCGCGCCGCGGTCTACTTTTTCCACACGCATTTCCACTTTTCCGTCGTCGAGCAGAATTACGGCTCCCTCTGGGACTTCCGAAGCTAGGGGTTCGTAGGTGACGGAGGAAATCAGCTCTGTGCCGGCTACCGGGCGGCTGGTCAAAATGAAAGGATCGCCGTTTTTGACAACTATAGAGCCTGTTTCAAAGCGCCCCAAACGAATTTTTGGGCCTTGAAGGTCTTGGAGGATGGCGACCGGCTGGTTGAGTTCAAAGGACGTTTGTCTGATTAAGCGAATGCTGCGCTGGTGGTCATCTTCTGTTCCGTGGGAAAAGTTGAGTCGCAAAGTTGTGGCGCCAGCTTCTATGAGGTTGCGGAGCACTTCTGGGTCGGATGTTGCTGGGCCAATGGTGGCTACAATTTTAGTTCGGCGTAGGGCTTTTGGCAGTTGCATGAATTGAGATGGGGTGGCTGGAGGATTTCTAGTTTAAATTTCGGCTAACTTTTCATCTTTCAGTACAAGCAATGACGCTAGTCTCAAGTCTTAAAAATTTTGATAGTCGTCAAAACAGCAGGCATTGACCAATATATAGAATATCTGACTTTTTACCGATCGGTAATCTTTTCTTGGCGATCGGCTTTTTTAGAAAATATTTCCGCTCCCAGGGTTGACATAAATACAGATATACCCATTTATTAGACTTGAGCTGCTCTGCTATGCGGCTAATCGAGGATTGGGATCGTTTCACCGCAGCAATACTTGGCTTCTTGTGCAGAGGCAACTGTCTGGCGATCGGACTCTGTTTTTTCACGAAACTTTACTATTGGCAGACTTGTATCTTATACTACGCAAGTGTGAAATATTAAGGAGTGTTAACAAAAATGTCGGAGGCAGGACGGCCGCTGACAGTGCCGAAAGAGTTTCTGAGTCCTCCGGGTGACTTGAATCCGACGCTGCTGTTGTTTTTGAGTGCATTAGCGATTATCGCGATTTCCTTTGTGGGTTACTGGTACGGGGACTGGCCGGATTGGTGTTGTTTTTCGCTGAACGTGCTGGCGTTGCACATGGCTGGAACGGTGATTCACGATGCGTCTCACAACGCGGCGCACCGCGATCGTACAATTAACGCTATTTTGGGACACGGTAGCGCGCTGATGTTGGGCTTTGCTTTCCCGGTATTTACGCGGGTACATATGCAGCATCACGCCCACGTTAACGACCCAGATAACGATCCAGACCATTATGTTTCTACGGGTGGGCCTCTGTGGCTAATTGCTGCGAGGTTTTTTTACCACGAGATTTTCTTCTTTAAGCGCAAACTGTGGCGGAAATACGAACTTTGGGAATGGTTTTTCAGCCGTTTGTTTGTGATCGGAGTGGTTTATCTCTCAATTCAATACGACCATTTAGGCTATGTGCTGAACTTTTGGTTTTCTCCTGCTTTGGTAGTGGGGTTAGCCTTGGGCTTATTTTTTGATTATTTGCCACACCGTCCGTTTCACGAGCGCGATCGCTGGAAAAATGCCAGAGTATATCCTAGTCCAATTCTGAATATTTTAATTTTGGGACAGAACTATCATTTGATCCATCACTTGTGGCCTTCAATTCCTTGGTACAATTACAAGCCAGCTTATGAAGCTGTGAAGCCGCTGTTAGATGAAAAGGGTTCTCCTCAAAGTCTGGGAATATTGGAAGGTAAAAAGGACTTTTGGAGTTTTATATATGACATCTTTTTAGGGATTAGGCTGCATCACAAGAAAGCCACTGATTGACAAAAAATCCGGTTTCTTCGAGAAGCCGGTTTTTTTATGTTTTTTATCTAAGCCAATCCCAACCGAAAAAGGTAAGCTAAAATAAATTTATCTGCTGGAGAAGCCTATTTCAATTCAGCAGATCGCAACTGCCATGACCCAAATTACTCTCGACCTCAACCCAATTATCAAACTTACCGAAGAACAGTTTTATTTACTCTGTCAAGAAAACCCAGATTTAAAACTAGAAAGGAACCCTAATGGAGAATTAATCGTGATGCCGCCGACAGGAGGAGAAACCGGAAAACGTAACGTCAAACTGATTGTACAACTGGCAATCTGGAACGAGCAAACTCAACTCGGCGAAGTCTTCGACTCATCGACAGGGTTTACTCTACCAAACAAAGCCGATCGATCTCCCGATGTCTCTTGGGTCGAAAAATCTCGCTGGGAGGCTTTGACTGCACAACAAAGAGAAAAATTCATCCCGCTGTGTCCCGATTTTGTGATTGAAATTCTTTCACCAAGCGATAGCCTGAAAAAAACTCAAGACAAAATGCAAGAGTATATCGACAATGGCTGTCGTCTGGGTTTGTTAATTAACCGCAAAAAGCAACAAATGGAAATTTATCGCCCCGATCGAGAAGTTGAGGTATTGCAAGAACCTCAAACTGTTCCGGTAGATGTGTTGCCGGGATTTACCTTGAATTTACGGCAAATCTGGGATTAACAACAGACTGTTGCAATCCATAACAATTGCAGCTAATAGCTCAACTTCATCAATACTTAATCAGGACTATACCTGTACATTATGTGTTTTTCAGTTGGCTCGTAAACAATTGTGTTTTTCTGATTTTTCAAAGGCTTAGTGTGTTTAATTTGCGCGTCAACAATTATTAAGGGAATTAGACCTGGATCGAAAGCCGGACAAGTTCCGTCTGCTCTAAAATGTTGGCAGTAGTTACATCCTTTGGGAGCATCTCATTTTTGTAAAAGCATTTTTTTCTTATAGTGCGAGCGTCCCCGCTCGCGTATCGTATAATACGCGAGCGGGGACAGCACTATTAAATGCAAAACTGAGATGCTCCCCATCCTTTGTAATCACTCATTTTGTTATTACATCTTTTCATTCCTCAGTTAAAAATCAACCCACCATGGCTGGTGGGTTTACTCTTGAATCAATCAAAAAGTGATTTTCTTATTTTTCCGCAGCAACCGCGACGGCTAAATTCCAATCGGGCCGCAAATTTTGAGCTCCGCGCAAATAAGGATGATAAATTTCGGTGTGTGCGGGCCAATTGACGTGAATTAAAAAGCGGATGCAGCGTTCTAATGAACCCTTAACGTACATTTGCTGCACGTCCAACAAAGGAACATTGCACCACCGAGGGCGTTCGCGGGCGATCGCAGCCGGAAAGACAGCATCCAAATCGCGGGTAACAGAAAACGTAACACTAATTATTAATTCCGGATCTAAATTATTTCTTGTTTCTAATTCATCTAACAGTTCTCTCACCGCTTCTCGAATTGCTTCTACCGAATTATCGCTGGCAGTTGTTGCCCCGCGAATCGCCCGCACTTGCCAATCCACGCAAATATTCTCCATTTTTTATCAGTTGTCAGTTGCTAGTTGTCAATGGTTATTGGTTATTTGTTACTTGTTATTTGTTACTTGTTATTTGTTATTTGCGTTGCCATGAGCGGAGTCGAAGGGTTACTTGTTATTTGTTGGTTTGTCAATAACCAACAACCAACAACCAACAACCAACAACCAACAACCAATAACCAATAACCAATAACCAATAACCAATAACCAATGACTAATTTATTTAATCACGGGCGATACAGCCACAGCGGCAAACCGCTAGTAGACAGCTCGAATTCCAGCAAATTCTTGTAAGCCCAAAGCCCGGATGTATCCAGACTACTCCCCAAAACGCGATTTAGGAAAGGTTTTTGTTTTTCTAGCGTGCAGCATTCGGTTTTTTCCGGGTCGAGGCCTGCGAGTTCGGCAGTCCAGCGGCGAGCGTCCTCTTCGGTTCCGAGTCGATCGACCAAACCCAATTCTAAGGCTTGCTGGCCGGTAAAAACGCGACCGTCGGCAAAAGTTTTGACGTTTTCAACGGGGAGTTTCCGGGCTTCGGCGACGGTTTCCACGAATTGCTGGTAGCTGCTGTCGATCAAGTCTTGCAGAATTTGCTGTTCGGGCTCGGTCAATTGTCGATCGAATGCCAAGATATCTTTATAGGGCCCGGATTTAATCACTTGAAAAGAAACGCCGACTTTTTCTAGCAGCCCTTCTAGATTGTTACCCCGGATAATCACGCCGATGCTGCCGGTAATTGTACCGGGATTAGCAACGATATGTTGAGCTCCCATGCCGATGTAAACTCCGCCAGAAGCTGAAATATTGCCAAAACTAGCGACAATTTTGATTTTTTCGCCCAAACGCTTGAGGGCGCTGTAAATTTCTTGGGAATCGCCGACAGTGCCCCCGGGGCTGTCTATCCGCAGCAGCAAGGCGGGAAATTTGCGCTCTTCAACGGTTTTGAGCGCTTCTAGAACTCGTTTGCGGGTTTCTCCGGCGATCGCTCCGGTGACTTCGATGCGGGCGATTTGTTTGCGGTAGCGGGGCTTGAATGGCCAAATCATGGGCAGTTTCGGGCAATGTGAAATTTTGTATCTCACTTCTAGTGTGCCTTATTCATTGGGTTAGATGTTGTGCTTGTGTTCGCAACAGGCAAGATGCCTGTTCCACAACCAATTTCACTGATTTTGGAACTGCAACAGGCAAGATGCCTGTTCCACAAACAATTTCACTGATTTTGGAATGCAACAGGCAAGATGCCTGTTCCACAACACATTTCACTGATTTTGGAACTGCAACAGGCAAGATGCCTGTTCCACAACACATTTCACTGATTTTGGAACTGCAACAGGCAAAATGCCTGTTCCACAACCATTGCAGAAATTGTGGAACTGCAACAGGCAAGATGCCTGTTCTACAACCAATTTCACAAATTGTCGAACCGCAACAGGCAAGATGCCTGTTCCACAACCATTGCAGAAATTGTGGAACTGCAACAGGCAAGATGCCTGTTCTACAACCAATTTCACAAATTGTGGAACGGGCATCTTGCCCGTTCGATCGCACTTAACCCACCTTCGATATATAATTGTAAAAATTGCTTAACAAATCTACATCATTCCCGAGAGCGCCACTCTCATCAATTATTTGGAGCCTCCGCCATGCAGCTAAAACTTACCGATTCTAAACTGCCCTTTGCCCCGCTGTTACTCATTGCGCCGTTTTTCCTGTGGGGAACCGCGATGGTAGCGATGAAAGGGGTGATGCCACACACGACACCGCTGTTTGTGGCTGTCGTGCGTTTATTACCTGCGGGCGTGTTGGTGTTGCTGGCGGCGGCTTTGATGGGAAAAAAGCAGCCGCAGGGTTGGAAAGCTTGGCTGTGGATTTCGCTGTTTGCATTAGTTGACGGCACTTTGTTTCAAGGATTTTTAGCCGAAGGTTTGGCGAGAACCGGTGCGGGTTTGGGTTCAGTGATGATTGATTCTCAACCGCTAGCCGTGGCGATTTTGTGTTTGTGGCTGTTTCAAGAAAAAATAGGTTTTTGGGGCTGGTTGGGCTTAGTAATTGGCGTTATCGGCATCAGTTTGATTGGATTGCCGGATGGCTTTATTTTGGGGCTGTTTCATCCTGAAAATGTGCAGGTTTCTGCGGGTATCGAAAGTGTGTTTCAGGGCGGGGAATGGTTGATGCTGTTGGCGGCTTTGTCGATGGCTGTAGGTACGGTTTTGGTGCGGTGGGTGTGCCGCTATGTTGACCCGGTGGTGGCGACGGGCTGGCACATGATTTTAGGCGGTTTGCCGTTGTTGGCGATTTCGGCGGCTACTGAGTCGGGGCAGTTTGTGAATATCGATTTGTCGGGTTGGATGGCTTTAGGGTATTCTACTGTGTTCGGAAGTGCGATCGCCTACGGTTTATTCTTTTACTTTGCTTCAAGCGGCAGTTTGACGAGTTTAAGTTCTCTGACTTTTCTGACTCCGATTTTTGCTTTGCTGTTCGGCAATTTGTTGTTGGGCGAAGTATTGAATCCGCTGCAATCGATGGGAGTCGGGCTGACTTTGGTAAGTATTTATTTGATTAATCAGCGGGATACTTTGGCTGAGAAATTGGGGAAAGGCCGGAATGGTGCAGCGAATTCTGAGGAGGAAGTGCAGTTATTAGAGTCGTCGGAGTTGAATGCAGTTGAATTTCCCGTGCAAGTGCGGGCTACAGAATTGGAGCCGGAGGTTTAGACAGAATTGGTTAACTCTTCAATTAACTGATTGGGAGTGACAATTCGAGGAGTTGTCACCGGAAAATCTCGCGGGTTGCGGGTGACAATGGCATCAATTTGATTGACTACGGCAGTGCTATACTGAATCGCATCTTCAAAATCCTTGAAGTTGGAAATTAATGCCATTGAAATAGCAGAGCTATCCACAGTCGCCACTTGACAAAATGTGGCTATATATTTCAAAAACTCAAGCGTTGAATCTCGACCTTTAACTTTGCGTATGATGTAGTAAATATCGCCAAAAGTAGAGGCTGAAATATAACCTTCTACTTGTGCCTGTTCAACAAAGGACAAAACTTGTTCGCTTTCACCAAAAAATTGCTGTCGTTCAAGGGCGATATCTAAGATGATATTGGTATCTAGCAAGATTTTCATAGCTTGTGTTTCTCCTTCAAAGCTTCCCATCTAGCTTCCTCTGCATCGAAGTCAGGCGGGACAGGCTGAGTATTCTCAAACCAGGCTTGCAAAGCCTTGATTTTAGTTTTCACTTTTCTTTTAAGGTTAGCTTCTTCTGACTGGATTACTAGCTGTGGGGAACTGACAACCGCATCAGCCACCGGCCAAACGATGATTTCCACATCTCCGGCTGGCATATCCAGGGATTCCAAAACTACCAAATTCCCAGCCTCATCTATTTTACCTCTAAGTTTGTATGCTTGCATACTAATCTCCTAAGCTTTGTCTCTATTATAGGACATAAAAATTCGGTAAGTCCCTTTGTAATCAATCCAAACTTAATCATATTAAAAATTTTCAGGAAGTCCGCCGATATAGCCCCTCAAAAATGCCTCTGATAAATCTACAGGTTCTTGTCCATCCAAAGGTTCCGGGTTGAGAATACGTCTAGCTTTAGTATAACCTAATTGGTTGCGGGAAATCACAAACAACCGCTGTTCATCATCATCTAAATCTAAGCCGTCCAAAACAGCGGGGTTATGAGTTGTCAAGATGACTTGTTTATCGTTATTTTTTGCTAGTTCGACTAATTCTTCGATTAACCGGCGGCATAATCGAGGATTTAGAGAAGCGTCAATGTTGTCAATTGCAAAAAATTTAGGTGTGATATCGCTTATGAACAAGGTAAAGTAAAACAGTAAAAACAAAAAGCCTTCATTCGAGCTTCTTTGGTCGAAATAACTTAAATCTGTATCTAAGTATCTATCTGTAATTTGGAGAGAAGTTTGCATCGCTGATAGATTGTGAGGAATTTCAAAATCTTTAAACCAATCTATCAATTGCAGCTTGTCTTTGATTTGATTAAGTTTATCTGGGTTATCTGCATTCAAGATATTTATAAGTTTAAACAAACCTTGACCATTAATGCCTAATGGTTGAATTTGCCCTTCTTTTTCAAAGGTTCGTAAAGCTGGGTTTTCAGGGGAGTAAACAATAAACTTATTTAGATAATATAATTCAATAAATGAGTCTACATCCTTGTTGAATATTGATAATTCTTGTTCCGTTAGTTGAGTTGCTCCTTTTAAAATTGATAAAAGTTTGTCTTGTCCCCCGTATTGCTCAACAAAAAGTTTAAGAGCATTCTCTGTAGATATTTCAGAATTACCAAAAAATTTTTTACTAATCCACTGAGAATAGGGAGAATTATCATTTTGTAAAATACAACTAAATTGTTCTTTATCATTCTGTCTTAATTCAATGCTGATATCTTTAGTAAGATTATCTTTTTCAAAAGCCGATCGCATAAATCGAGGTTCTGTCACCCGAATCCCCCGTGCAGCAAGAAACTCGTTATCCAGTTTATCATTAGCAGCCGCCGAAGCCAGGGCGATGGCTTCCAAAATATTGCTCTTACCGCAGCCATTTTCGCCAATCAGTACGGTGACTCGTCCTAATTCCAGCTTCAGCTTTTGAATAGACTTGTAATTTTTGATTCTGACTTCTTTAATCATAATTAAATCCCCTATAATCTGAATGTACTCATTGTATCTCGGATGTCATGGATCTAAAAGAACGCCTGCACAGCCACCTAATTCAAATTGTACGCGATCGCAATCCTTACTTGGCATCCGCAGGGCACTTCTATGTGCAGCAATACATTCGCGAACAGTTGGGACAGTGGGGCGCTGTAGAAACCGACGATTTTGCGGTGCGCGGGCGAATTCATCACAATTTTATCTTGGATTTACCCCCCCTCAATCCCCCCCTTGCTAAGGGGGGGAAGCAAGAAAATTTGCCGATTATTATAGGCGCTCATTACGATACTGTGCCGGGGACGCCTGGGGCTGATGATAATGCTACGGGTGTTGCTGTGTTGCTGGAACTCGCAAGGGCGATCGCACTTCAACCGCTAAAATATCCAGTACAGTTAGTTGCGTTCGATATGGAAGAATCTGGTTGTTGGGGAAGCAGGCATTATGCAGCTAAATGCAAGCAACAGCAACAGTCAATTCGGTTGATGATTGCTTTGGAAATGTTGGGTTATTGCGATCGCACTCCGAACTCCCAAAGCTATCCGGCTGGACTAAAATATTTTTATCCGAATATTGGCAACTTTATTGCTTTAATTGGGAACTTGCGGACTGTGCGCGATATGATTACTTTGAGCAGAAATATCCGCAAAGTCGGTCAGGATTGCGAGTGGTTGCCGGTGCCGAATCGAGGTTTGATTGTGCCGGATACTCGCCGCAGCGATCATGTTCCTTTTTGGGATAATGGTTATCCGGCGATTATGGTGACGGATACGGCTAATATGCGGAATCCGCACTATCATCAACCGAGTGATAAGATTGAGACTTTGGATTTGGATTTTTTGGCTGGTGTTTGTGGGGGCTTGGTTGAGGCTATTCGATATCTATAATTTTATTTTAATGAACTGCGAAGACGCGAAAAACGCGAAGGAATAAAGAAAGAAGATGATAGAAAAAGATATGAATGTTGATTTTCCCGATCGCACTTGCTGGCAATTTTGGATCGATCGCGGTGGTACTTTTACCGATATTGTCGCCCAAAGTCCTGATGGTAGGTTAGTTATTCACAAGCTGCTGTCGGAAAATCCCGATCGCTACACCGATGCAGCAGTGCAAGGAATTCGCGATATTTTGGGGATTGAGGCGGGGGAATCGATACCGGCGAACAAGATTGCAGCGATTAAAATGGGGACGACGGTGGCGACAAATGCTTTACTGGAACGTAAGGGCGATCGCACTATTCTGTTAATTACCAAAGGTTTCGGCGATGCGCTGAGAATTGGCTATCAAAATCGCCCGAATATTTTCGCCCGCCACATTGTGCTGCCCGAGATGTTGTACGATCGCGTTATTGAGGTTGCAGAACGTTACAGCGCCCGAGGTGAAGAGTTAATTGCTGTCAATCCTGAGTTTATCCCGGCTTTGCAGCAAGCCTACGATGACGGAATTCGCAGTTGTGCGATCGTCTTTATGCACGGCTACCGCTATTCGGAACACGAAAAACAAGTTGCTCAAATAGCCAGAGAAATTGGTTTTAGTCAAATATCAGTATCTCACGAAGTCAGCCCTTTAATGAAATTAGTTTCGCGGGGAGATACTGCGGTTGTCGATGCTTATTTATCTCCGATTTTACGCCGATATGTCGAACAAATAACCAGTGAGTTAATTGAGGTAGGTTCTCGGAATGAGGGATTATTAATGCCCAATTCCCAATGCCCAATTCCCAATGCCCAATTCCCCCAATTAATGTTTATGCAATCAAACGGCGGCTTAGTTGATGCCGCCCAATTTCAAGGAAAAAACAGTATTTTATCAGGCCCGGCTGGGGGAATTGTCGGTGCAGTTCAAACGAGTAAAAAGGCTGGTTTTGACAAAATCATCACCTTTGATATGGGCGGAACTTCGACAGATGTTGCCCATTTTAACGGCGAATACGAACGCGAATTTGAGACTGAAATTGCAGGGGTGAGATTGCGATCGCCCGTGATGGCAATTCACACTGTAGCAGCCGGTGGCGGTTCGATCGTGTTTTTTGACGGCGCGCGCTACCGTGTCGGGCCGGAGTCTGCGGGCGCAAATCCAGGCCCTGCTTGCTATCGGAAGGGCGGCCCTTTGACGGTGACTGATTGTAATGTGATGTTGGGGAAAATTCAGCCTGATTTTTTCCCGAAAGTGTTTGGATTGACGGGAGATTTGCCGATCGCCTCTGACGTAGTTAAGCAAAAATTCGTGCAGTTAGCGGGGGAAATTGGGGGCGAGAGGACACCGGAACAGGTGGCGGAGGGGTTTTTGGCGATCGCGGTGGAAAAGATGGCTAATGCGGTCAAAAAAATCTCGCTTCAGCGCGGTTACGACGTTTCCGAGTATACCTTGTGCTGTTTTGGCGGTGCGGGCGGCCAACACGCTTGTGCGATCGCCGATAGTTTGGGCATGAAACGGGTGTTTATTCATCCCTACGCGGGGGTATTATCCGCCTACGGTATGGGTTTGGCTGATGTGCGGGCTATGCGCGAAAGGGCGATCGAGCAATTATTAACTGCTGAATTAATTGCGGATTTGCATGATATTTTAGCGCAATTGGAGGCGGAGGGAAAAGGGGAATTGAACCGCAGAGGCGCAGAGGGCGCAGAGGGAGAGAAAGAGGTTTTGGTTGTGAGGAAGCTGCATCTTAAATATCAGGGAAGCGATTCGGTTTTGATGGTGAATTTTGCTGGGAGTGTTGAGGAGATGCAGGCTGATTTTGAAGCAGCACACCGACAGCGTTACAGTTTTATTATGCCGGAAAAATCGCTAATTGTAGAAGCAGTTTCTGTAGAAGTTGTAGAAACAATGGATGTACTGGATAATTCTACAACTTCCCCATCTTGTGGCACAGGCATCTTGCCTGTGGCTGATAATTATACAACTTCCCCATCTTGTGGCACAGGCATCTTGCCTGTGGCTGATAATTATACAAATCCCCCATCTTGTGGCACAGGCATCTTGCCTGTGGCTGATAATTATACAACTTCCCCATCTTGTGGCACAGGCATCTTGCCTGTGGCTGAAGCATCAACAAATCCCCCATCTTGTGGCACAGGCATCTTGCCTGTGGCTGAAGCATCAACAACTTCCCCATCTTGTGGCACAGGCATCTTGCCTGTACAAATGTATGTTGCTGCTGAATGGCGGGAAACGCCTGTTTATCAGAGAGACGATTTGCGATCGGGCGATTGCTTTACGGGCCCGGCGATGATTGTCGAAGCAACTGGAACTAATATCATAGAACCGGGTTGGGAAGGCGAAATCACCGAAAACAATGACTTAATTTTGAACCGCAGATCCACACAGATGAATGCAGTTAAAACCCATTCATCGGCGGTTAAATCAGATCCAGTTTTGCTAGAAATTTTTAATAACTTGTTTCGCGCGATCGCCGAACAAATGGGCGTGACTTTACAAAATACAAGTTCCTCAGTCAACATCAAAGAGCGCCTCGACTTTTCCTGTGCAATCTTCGATGCAAACGGGCAATTAGTTGCCAACGCGCCGCACATTCCCGTGCATCTCGGTTCCATGAGCGAAAGTGTTTCAGCTTTAATCCTAGCACAAAGTCATACTATTAAACCGGGCGATGTTTATGTTTCTAACAATCCCTACAATGGCGGCACGCACTTACCAGATATCACCCTAATTACTCCAGTATTTAATCGTGATTCCTCGCTTCCTTTGTTTTATGTTGCTTCGCGGGGACACCACGCCGACATCGGCGGCATCACTCCCGGTTCCATGCCTCCCAATAGTAAAATAGTCACTGAAGAAGGCGTATTGTTTGACAATTTTCAGCTAGTCAGCGAGGGTAAATTCCGAGAAACAGAATTACTACAAATTCTGACAGCCGGGGATTTTCCGGTTCGCAATGTCGCACAAAATATCGCCGATTTGCAAGCCCAAATTGCCGCCAACAATCGCGGTTTAGCAGAACTTGTCAAGATGGTAGAACATTACGGCTTGGAAACAGTACAAGCTTATATGGGTTTTGTGCAAGATAATGCTGAAGAATCTGTGCGCCGAGTAATTGAGGTTTTGACTGATGGCGAGTTTACTTATCCGATGGATAGCGGCGGACAAATTAAAGTAGCTATTACAATTAACAAGTCTGCGCGCAGTGCAAAAATAGATTTTACTGGCACTTCTTCCCAACAATTCAACAATTTTAATGCTCCCGCTGCGGTGTGTAAAGCGGCTGTGTTGTACGTTTTCCGCACCTTGGTAGATGACGATATCCCTCTGAATGCTGGCTGTTTGAAGCCTCTCGAAATCATCAATCCCGCTGGCTGTATGCTGAATCCGCGTTATCCGGCGGCGGTGGTGGCGGGAAATGTGGAAACTTCGCAGAATATTACGGATGCTTTGTATTGTGCGCTGGGTGCGATCGCATCTTCTCAGGGCACCATGAATAATTTCACATTTGGCGATCGACGCTATCAATATTATGAAACAATTTGCGGCGGTTCGGGTGCTGGTGCAAATTTCGACGGCACAGATGCGGTGCAAACTCACATGACTAATTCGCGTTTAACCGATCCAGAGGTGTTGGAATGGCGGTTTCCGGTGTTGTTGGAAAGTTTTGCAATCCGGGCTAATAGCGGGGGAAATGGAAATCATCGCGGCGGTAATGGAGTGGTGCGGCGAGTGCGATTTCTGGAAGCGATGACTGCGGGAATTCTCTCCGGGCGGCGGGTGATTTCTCCCTGCGGTTTGCATGGAGGTGAAGCGGGGAAAGTTGGGCGAAATTATGTTGAAAGATTTGATGGAAATGTGGAGGAATTGGGGAGTACGGCGAGTGTCGAAATGCGATCGGGGGATGTGTTTGTAATTGAAACTCCTGGCGGCGGAGGTTATGGTTTTCCTAGCTATCGCGGTTAATAGCCTTCATCGGATCGAGGGTGATAAGCTGTTAGTCATTTAAATTTATTGCCTCAACGCCTTACAGTATGGGGTCTGGCACACAAATAGTGCAGTTTGAATGTCGAACAGCTTAACTCCTGCGAACGGTATACAAAAAGTGCGATATCTTAATATTATTCAGCTTCTATCCAACCCTTAATTGTTTCAATAGGAACGCTGACTAGCGGATGATTGAAGATTGCTTTCAATGCTTCAATGCCACCTGCTTTTAAAGCACTTCGCAACCGCTGTTTAAGAGTGGAATTTTCCTTTATTTCATGCTGAATAGCTACAGCTACAGCGGATTCAGTCATAGTTGGATTAGTCTGAGCTATTTGATTCAACAATTGCTGAATTTCTGCTGCTGCATCAACTAAATTCTGAGGTGGATTATTGATGAAGTCACCTTCAACATTCCCCGCAGCACCTGTGACGGGGGCGTTAAAGTTCATTTGTACTTTGCGCTCTGACATAGTGTTAATGGCTTGATTTAGTACATTAAAAATTATAGCATTTCTGTAAATCTCTCCAAGGGCGGCAACAGCACTAGCCCGAACACTTGGATCGCTATCTTCCAATGCAGCTTGATATAGAGTAGCGATCGCCTCTTTGCTGTCAGCACCCATTTTAGCCAAAGCTTCAGCAGCGTTAATGCGAACAAGAGAAGACGGATCGTTTTGCAAAATATGACATATCAACTCAATTGTCCTGGTTTTTGACTCGGTGAACTCATTTTGTTCGCTCACTGTAGAATTCTCCCAATGACAATACAGCTTTAGCACGAACAGCAGGATCTTGACTTTCCAAATCTTGCAGTAAGGGAACTATCTCTTTTGGAAATTCCTGGTTGAGCCAGTCGAATTGACGATCGGTAATTTTGTTGTTGCTGCTGTTGTTCCCTTTAGAATTGAGGTGCAGGAGTAAATGTTTGTTCTTTGCGTCGGCTACTAACTCGAAGTTAGCGATTAATCCTTGACTCTTTATTATTTGTACGAGGTGGATAGTTGCCTCTGTTGCTGGAACTACGACGGTTAAATTCCCTGCTAGGTTAGCTTCCCGAATGCAGGCGATTGTCTGGGCGATCGCATCTTCATAATTTGCGCTTGTCTCGTATGTTGTGCTTGGCGGATTGAATGATGTATAGCTACCAAAATTTCCGCAGGTTATTTCCTGATTTTCGATATATCTTGCCAATGAGATATTTCGATCGTTAATATCTATGACACAATTTTCTGTTTCATTGTCACTCTCGATGAATTTGGATAATTCTGCAATTACTTCTTTGAGACCCTTTATATCATTTGTAGTAAAGACAGCTTTTTCACCAGAATTCATAGATACTTCCAGTCCATATTTTTTGAGCCAAATATTTGGCATTGCGTATAATGCTGTGACCATCAATAAAAATCCCAGACCTTTTATATCTGTAAAAGCCAAAACCAAGCCGATAAAAAACAAAACAAATATCCCGGTAGTTACTAAGGGATTTATAATATCAACTCCAGTTATTTTAAATCCACTAACGTTACAAAATTGATATACAACATCTCCAAATTTGACTATTTTCTTGGTAATATATATGGTCGTCAACTTAGAATATATCGTTCTAGAGCTAACTGGAGTATTCGCTTTGCCTCGCACTGCATTACTTATCAGCATACTTTTAACCTTCAAAGTAACTTACTAAATATTAATTAATAGTGCTAATTTCACACGATGAACTAACAAATAAGTTGATAAATCATTAATCTGTATGTAAGCTCTCCTATTATATCACAAATCGAATCTGTTGTTATTTATGCACTAGATTGATGTTTATCCCATCCTTCCGGCATCTCGTCCCAAATTTTCTCATGCAGAAGTCTCCCAGAAGCCTTAGGTGTTCTACCTCCCCATTGCTTGAAGAAAAATGCGACTTCAGCATCCTCGCACTGCTGCTTAATATTCTCAACCCACTCTGCTTGGATGGGACGGTGTTTTACCCCAGATTCTCCGCCAACAATCACCCAATTAATGCCTGTTAAATCTAGTTCTAAATTACCTAAAAGTGGTTCGCATGATAGAAATCTGACTTTAGCGGGTACTTGTCGCAAACAGTCAATCCTGTTAACGTAGTTTTGATTTTCAACAGAAACTCCCATCCAAATATTATCATGCCAGTCTAATTTGTCAGCTATTTCTCGAAGGCGTTCGTGTCTTTTGGTCAGAATTTGATATATATGCCAGGGAGTTTCACGCATTACCTCAAAAACTTCTTTGAGAAAATCTATTGGCACTTCTTCATGAAATAAATCGCTCATCGAGTTCACGAAAATACGGCTCGGTTTTCGCCAGCGTTTTGGTTCTTCCAAGCGATTCCTATGGAGTGTTAAATCAAAGCCGTTAGGAAAATTAGTGTGAAACCTTTTTGTTAATGCTTCTGCATAACAATGGGTGCAGCCGGGACTGACTTTATCGCAGCCAGTTGTTGGATTCCATGTGCGATCGCACCACTCGATACCAGTATTAATGCTAGACATACAAACACTTGACCCTTGAAACAACTAATTATCTTTTTAGATGCGCTGGATACATAGAATTTATATGTATCAATTTAGATTAATGCAGCATCACCTACAACTCCATTATATAATTAAAATTGACTTAAGTATCAACACTTTTTAAGCAGTTGCATTAAATGTAGATCGTAGTGTAGAATCGGGCTGCAACAGCATTGATACCCAAAACCTTTACAGAACAATTGTGCAAGCACCAGTTTTTTCCGAACTCAACCACCCTGTGGTCAAATCCCTGTTCCATCACAGCGATCAGGAATTATTGACCCTGTTTCAAAACCATCCCGATCAGGGCCGCTTCTTCACGGCGATTTTTTGCCGCTACGCTCAAATTGTACACTCCCTGATCCGCCATTCCGTGCGATCGCCCGTACAAGGCGATTACCTCTTCGCCCACACCTGGCAGCACATCTATCACGAGCTCCGAGGCCTCGATTTGCGCCGCGAAACCCAAGATCCTGATGGCGACAATCTCAGTCTCCAAAACTGGCTGATTAATGTCACCGCTGTCTGCATCAATCAAGCCGAATTACCCCCAGTTGAGTCTATTCACTACTCTTTGCAATCCGCTTCGCCTCCCCTGTGGTGTTACGTCAGACAAGCCTTAGAATTGTTGGCGCCACTGCCACGTTTAGTCGTGTTGATGGCCCAGACTTTCCGCTGGAGCGAAACTCGAATTGCAGCTTATTTGCAAGCAGAAGGTGAAGCTATTTCGCCCGCTCAAGTTAGGGCTTTGCTGCAAAAAGGATATCAAACTTTAGAGTCAAATTTGCCGCAGGATATTCGCGCTATTTATCTGGATGAAAATCTCGATTATCAACAAGCACTTGTCTAGCAGCCGAGAATTCCGCTAATATCAATTATTCTTCAGTCCCCCTCTGCTGCGGACTTTGTTTGACAAGAAGAGGTTTCAATCGCCGATATCAAGAAGCTAACATCAATTATTCTTTAGTCCGCGGAGGCGGACTTCGTTTGTGTAGACGCGGTTTCAACCGCCGAGTCTCGATTGTATTTGACAAAAATCGGTTTCAACCGCACTAATAGTCGGAAATAATATCAGAGGTGAAAATGGCAGTTTATCAAGTTCGGCTGGTGAATGAGGAGCGATCGCTCGATCGCACGATCGCAGTACCGGACGACCAGTATATCCTAGATATGGCAGAAGATGCCGGCATCCGCTTGCCGAATGGATGCAAGCAAGGAGAGTGTTCTGCTTGCGTTGCCAAACTGCTTAGCGGTGAAATCGACCAAAGCGAACAAAAGTTTTTGAAGCCCTCAGAATTGCAAGCTGGCTACGCTGTTACCTGTGTCGCTTACCCGCTTTCTGACTGCACTTTGTTAACTCATCAAGAAAAAGTTTTATATGAAGCAGCTCTCTATTTTAAGTAATGCCAGATGCGTATTATATATTGTCAGAGTCTCGCTAGCGATTCCACAAAGGTGTGCATATTATAGTGCTGTCCCGATCGCGAGCTGTCAAATTCCGTGACATCGTAATTATATTATAGTGCTGTCTCGCTCGCGATGACAGCTCGCGAGCGAGACAGCACTAAATTCAGAGAATTATTATTCGTATACCAGCAGAAACGAGTTAATGCCAGGTGCGCCACAAGCACCCTACTCACTACTTAAAAATTAACTACGGCTTGCCATTAAATTTCAACAATTCCAGAATCCGCTTCAGCGGAATTTCCGCCCAATCCAAGCGGTAATTGAGTTCGTAGGCCAGCTCAGCAACCCCTTTTTCCAAAATGTAAGCATCCAGCAAAACTTGTAGTTCTGGTATAGATTTTGGCAAGAAACTGGCATCGGCTGCTGTTACCAAATAGCTGTTAAGAAAAGTGAGGCTGACCCAGCGGTGCCAAACATTCGCCCACTGCTGCATCTCCGGAAGATTTTCAGGGCGGATCATACCGCTTTCAACTTCATTTCGCAGTGCCAAAGTAACAGCATAATTGAAAGATTGTAGCATTCCCGCCACATCTCGCAGGGGCGATCTTTTCATCCGCCGCTCGCTTAACGGTCGATTCCGTTCTCCTCCGAAATCAATAATTACGAAGTCTTTACCTGTATAAAGAACTTGTCCGAAATGGAAGTCCCCGTGACAGCGAATTCGATCCGCCGTGATTCTCAAGTTCAAAATAGACTTGAAACGTTCCATCAGCAACTCTTCCCGGTTTAGGAGATTTTGTGCTAGTTTATGCGCTTCTGGCGGCAGTTTTGACAGCCGCTTTTTCAGCAGCAGCAAAGTTCTTCCTGCCATATTTCTCATGTGTTGGTAGATGGAACGCTGGTAAAATGAGGTGAAGTTTTCTGGAGCAAAAGCGGGATTTTCGGTGTCTGAAGCTAAAGCGAGGTGAAGTTCCGCTGTCCGCTGACCTAAAAGTTCGGCTGATGCTAAGTAAGAGCCGATTAGTTCGCGAGCTAAGGCCGGAATTTCTAGGGATAAATCGGCTACTAGAGAGTTTGGTTGCCGCATTTGTGCGGTCAAAGCGCTGGGTAAATAGTTTTCGGGATCTGTCGATAAATTATCGCCTAAATGCTTGGCTTCTACTGTCATTACTTGCTCGAAATAGTCGCGCAGCGTGTCTAATGTATAAGACCAAGCGTCCCTGCTGTCGGGGATTAGTTTTTGCAGTATTCCGACTGTAATTACTTGTTTTTCGGCTGTGTGATATTCCAAGGCTCCGGCAATTGGAGCGTAGTGTTGGATCGGGTTGCGATCGGTTAAAAACCGCCCGATTTCTAATTCGGGGTTGATTCCTTCTTCGACTTTTCGCAATATTTTTAGGACGTAGCGATCGCCGTAAGCTGCGGATGTATTGCTTTGTTCTTTTTTGAACAGGTGAGGTTCGAGCTGCGATAAATCTTGGTCTGAGTTGAATGCAATGTCGGCAATTCCCACCAGTTGACCTGCTGTACCTTTGTAACTGCGAGAATTGCCGATCGCCCCCAGCAGCGCGCTCAGCAGGCCTTTGTCCCCAGCAGCATCAAATAGCACCCCGGCTTCGTTGCTTTCAGGGAAGTGCAGGCGTGCGATCGCGCGATCGTCCGCATCGCCTTTCATCTCTTCCCAACCTACGGGCAAAACGTAAGTTTCCGGCATACCTTCTGTATAATTCAACAGCACAAACAGAATGTAAACTGTAGATTCTTCTCCCGCACCATTGTGACATTCTACAGGAATAATTTCACTAATTTCCAACGATTGAATCGTCCTATCTGCACCGATGAACCAGCGATTGCTGCGTAAATAGTTTGGCAAAAGAGAGAGTAGCATCTCGCTTAATTGACTTGTTACAAAAGCGGTTTTCCAATTGCCGATTACCGCCAAACTAGGCAAGTTTGTCTTAAAACCGTGCAGCGAAAATTCTTCGGGTTTAGGAGTAAGAGTAAACCAGTAAAATGTGTGAGGACTCAAACTCAAAAAGTAAGGTGATTCGCCAACAGGTGGAAACTCAGCGCGACCGAAAATCTCCACCGGCACAGCACCTTTAAACGGAGAAAGGTCTAATTCTGCCGTCTGCACGAAGCGCGACAAATTAGCGACTACGAGGATGTGTTCGTCTTGATAAGTGCGAACAAAAGCTAAAACTTTGCGGTTTTCTGGGTACAGAAACTCGCAAGTGCCGCGGCCGAATGCTTGGAAGCGCTGGCGCACAGCAATCAAGCGTTTCATCCACCACCAGAGTGAACTTGGATTCGCCCGCTGCGCTTCCACGTTCACAGATTCGTAGTGATATTCAGGGTCAACGATTGGTGGCGCGTACAGCCGCTGCGGGTTAGCGCGGCTGAAACCGGCATTGCGATCGCTACTCCACTGCATCGGAGTTCTCACCCCGTTGCGATCGCCCAAATAGATATTATCACCCATCCCAATCTCATCGCCGTAGTAAAGCACCGGCGTACCAGGAAGAGACAGCAGCAAAGCATTCATCAACTCAATGCGGCGGCGGTTATTTCCCATCAGCGGAGCCAAGCGGCGGCGGATACCCAAATTAATTCTCGCCTGAGTATCTTGAGCGTAAACCCGATACATATAATCTCGGTCTTCATCGCTCACCATTTCCAGCGTCAATTCATCATGATTCCGCAAAAACAATGCCCACTGACAATTATTAGGAATCTGCGGAGTTTGCTGGAGAATATCGCTAATTGGGAAGCTATCTTCCATGTGCAAAGCCATAAATAAACGCGGCATCAGCGGGAAATGAAAATTCATGTGACATTCATCGCCACCCGAGTAATATTCAACCGCATCCTCCGGCCACTGATTCGCCTCAGCAAGCAGCATCCGGTTCGGGAATTTCTCATCTACGTGCTGCCGCAAATGCTTGAGAAATACGTGAGTTTCTGGCAGGTTTTCGCAGTTAGTACCTTCCCGCTCGTACAGATAAGGCACGGCATCCATTCGCAGTCCATCTACTCCCAGTTCCAACCAAAAGTCTACCACATCTAAGATGGCTTGGCGGACGGCGGGATTGTCGTAATTTAAATCTGGTTGGTGAGAATAAAAACGGTGCCAGTAATAAGCTTTTGCTACCGCATCCCAAGCCCAATTAGAAGTTTCAAAATCTTGAAAAATAATCCGAGCATCTTGATATTTTTCCGGCGTATCGCTCCACACATAAAAATCTCTTTCGTTACTGCCTTTCGGGGCGCGCCGCGCTCGCTGAAACCATGCGTGCTGGTCGGAAGTGTGGTTGACAATTAACTCAATAATAACTCGAATTCCGCGCTGGTGCGCTGCTTCTAAAAGCTCTTTAAAGTCGTCTAACGTGCCGTAAATCGGGTTGACGGTGGTATAGTGAGATGTATCGTAGCCGTCGTCTCGGAGTGGCGAGGGAAAAAATGGCAGTACCCAAATTGCTGTTACTCCCAAGTTTTGCAGGTAATCTAGTTTTTCTGTGAGTCCCCGAAAGTCGCCGATGCCGTCTGCATTGCTGTCTGCAAAAGCGCGAATTGGTACTTCGTAAATGATGGCGTCTTTGAACCACAAGGGATCGTTATTTAACATTGAGTTTGGCATAATTTTTATGGGAGAATGGTAATTTGGATTTGGTAATTTGGATTTGGTAATTTGGATTTGTTAGTGAAAAATCCAAACTGATAAATCATAACGCATAATTCTATCGCGATTCGTCATGCCAGTGGTAGAGTTTTAATCGTAATTTATGAACGCAAAACTTATAAGTTCTTAACTAAAAAAATTAAACAATCTTATTTGTTATTGCGGATACAGTTCATGATTCGGATCTCGATCGCCGTATTACAGACCCGTGCTTGGCGGTGCACGCCCTACATACTTATATATAAATCCTTTCCCCGTGTCCCCTCTCCCCCTCGAACCCTCTCCGGCGGCCGTCGGAGTGACGGTTTTTACTACCTACCGGACGGTTTGCACGACACTACACTGCCTTGACGCTGTTTGTAAATTTTTGTTACATTTGTTTACATAAAGCAACAAAAGTTTAAGGAAATAGCAAAAATGACTATTGTAATCGCTCTTTTGGTCGTCGGTTGGGTCGCAGCATCTTTAATTGGCACTCAAGCATATTTCCTGGGCGAACAGTCCAAGCCCATTCACGATCGCAATTGGAGCAATGAATCTTTTGAACAACTGGCAAAATCGATGACTGGAACAGAAATTGATTACACTGTTCGCGTTCCCGCCTACAGCATGGATGCTTACACCAGTCGCACGATGGCTAATTAGTAATATTAAGCAGCAGGCTTGACTATTTTGAATAGAACAGGCCATAAATAATTATCGAAGTGTAATCGGCAAAATTCTCACCCTAGAGCGCGTTTCATCCACAGAAATGAACGCCCCCGACTCAATTTGTGGCTCAAATTGATGTAACACTTCCACAATCAAACTCTCTATATTAGCAGGCAGCACGTCTTGAATACGCACTTGAATGACACTGGGAGCATCAGCTTGGGTTGCGGCCAGCAGTGCGCCAAAATCTAAATCATGAGTGAATACGGCATAGTCATTTACTCGCGCCCATTCCATAATAACGCGATCTGTGGCACGAGGATCGCCGACTGTAGACCAATGAAGAGACTCTATTCCGTATTTAGTAAATACGACAGTCCACTCAGGTGACAGGTTCATATCAATCAAAATTTTCACGCTATTTTGAGAGGAATTTCTACTTCTTCAACTCGCCACGCTGCATAGGCAAGCGCTTCATATATATCTGCTTCTTCCAGGTAGGGATAAGCCTGCAAAATGCCTGACGGTGAGTGTCCCGATGCCATCAGTCCGACTATCGTGCCAACAGTGACTCGCAAGCCGCGAATGCAGGGTTTTCCTCCCATTACTTCTGGATTCAGAGTGATTCTAGTTAGTTGTTTCATGATTTTAAACTACCAGGCTTTCTGGGAAACAAGAAGATTTCTTTTTTGTGGAACAGGCCGGAAAGCCTGTTCCTAACACAACTACAAACTGTTACCTACCAACGCGGGGAGAGAGTCTTTTTTACGAAACTGCAAATGGTTATTTACGCAGTCGATCGCAATTGTATCGCCTTCAACAAACGCATTTTCGAGAATCTTGTTAGCTAGCGGGTTTTCCAACTCCCGCTGGATAGCGCGTTTCAGGGGACGAGCGCCATAAACTGGGTCGTAACCGACATCTGTGATATGGTTTTTTGCAGCATCGGACAGTTCCAAGGTGATTTTCTGTTCCGCCAACAGCCGCTCGATCCGCTTGACTTGAATGGTGACGATTTGCCGCAGTTCCGTCTTGCTCAAAGTGTGGAACAAAATTGTCTCGTCCACCCGCTGAAGAAACTCCGGCCGGAAGTGCGATCGCAAAGCAGTCATCACCCGTTTTAACATTTGTTCGTACTCTTGGTCTGTCTCCCGTTCTTGAGTCGGTAAATCTTCACTTTCACTATTGTCTTTTTCACTCTTGTCTGAGATATCGACTCGCTGGGCAGATACCTCGACAGTGCCATCATCAGCAACTTTATAATCAGTCTTGGGAATTGACACCTCCTTCGGTTCCTGCTTCCTAGCAGCAGGTTTTTTGGTAGTTTTTCCCTTCTTAGCAAACACTTCTAAAATGTGGTCGCTGCCGATATTGCTTGTCATCACAATGACGGTATTCTTAAAGTCAACCACTCGACCTTGAGAATCGGTAATTCTGCCGTCATCCAACACTTGCAGCAAAATGTTAAAAATATCAGGGTGCGCCTTTTCCACTTCGTCAAATAGCACCACCGAATAAGGGCGTCTCCGCACTGCTTCCGAAAGTTGTCCCCCTTCATCGTAACCGACGTATCCGGGGGGAGCTCCTACCAACCGGGAGACATTTTGCTTCTCCATATATTCCGACATATCGATGCGGATAATCGCATCATCGCTGTCAAACAAAAACTCCGCCAACGCCCGCGCTAACTCGGTTTTACCGACGCCTGTGGGGCCCATGAACAAGAAAGAGCCGATCGGTCTACCGGGATCTTTCATCCCCGCCCGCGCCCGCCGAATCGCCGCAGCAACCGCCGTTACAGCCTCCTCTTGACCGATAACTTTCTTGTGCAAATGGCTTTCCAATTGCAGCAATTTTTGGCGTTCCGATTCCAACAACCGATTGACCGGAATTCCCGTCCATTTAGCAACAATTTCCGCAATATCGCCCTCAGTAACTTTTTCCCGCAGCAGGGAAGAACCTTGAGCTTGTTGTTTCAAAAGTTCGGCTTCCTTGGCTTCGCGATCGCGCACCGCAGTCTCCAATTTACCGTACTTCAACTGCGCCGCTTTATTCAAATCGTAAGCTCTTTCTGCTTGTTCGATTTGGACTCGCAACTGGTCTTCTTCTGCTTTCAATTTATTGATTGCATCCAACAACTGCTTTTCGCCCAACCACTGAGAAGACAGTTTTTCCTGCTTGACTTTTAAAATGTCAATCTCCGATGTGATGCGTTCGATGCGGGGGCCGATTCCCGGGGATAGAGCGCCTTTACCCTCACCTTCGATCGACAATTTTTCCATTTCCAACTGCATCACCCGGCGGTCAATCCCTTCCAATTCCACGGGTTTGGAGGTAATCTCCATTTTCAAATGGGCGGCCGCTTCGTCTACAAGGTCGATCGCCTTATCCGGCAAAAAGCGATCGGAAATATAGCGAAAAGACAGAGTAGCAGCAGCAACCAGCGCCGAATCGGTAATTTTTACCCCGTGGTGGCGTTCGTAACGGTCTTTCAATCCGCGTAAAATTGAAACAGTATCTTCCACAGTCGGTTCCCCGACAAATACTTGTTGAAAGCGGCGTTCCAGTGCCGGATCTTTTTCAATATTTTTGCGGAATTCATCGAGAGTTGTAGCGCCGATACAGCGCAATTCACCTCTGGCTAACATTGGTTTCAACAAATTTCCGGCATCCATTCCCGAACCGGAACTTCCGCCGCCGCCAGTGCCAACAACCGTGTGCAATTCATCAATAAATAGGACGATTTGCCCGTCGGAATCGATAACTTCTCGCAGCACAGAACGCAATCGTTCTTCAAATTCGCCCCGGAATTTTGCCCCAGCAATTAAACTGCCCATATCGAGGCTGAATAGTTGGCGATTTTTCAAAGATTCCGGTACATCGCCGTTGACAATGCGCTGGGCTAAACCTTCGGCGATCGCAGTTTTTCCGACTCCGGGATCGCCAATTAACACTGGATTGTTTTTCTGACGGCGGGAAAGAACTTGCACGACGCGGCGGATTTCCTCGTCGCGGCCGATTACTGGGTCGAGTTTGCCTGCTTTTGCCGCTTCTGTCAAATCGCGCCCGTATTTAGTGAGGGCGTCGGAGTTGGCGTCAGAATTTTGGTTTTGACTTTGACTTTGACTTTGGGTTTGCTTTTGATCTTTGACTTTGGTAGTAGCACGAATTGATTTGATTGCTTCTTCGAGTTTCGCGCGATCGATCGTACCGGGGGCCGGTTTGCGATCGTATCCGGGGCGGCCCGGCGGCCCGTCGCCCTTAGTCAGCAATCGCCTACCAACTCGTTCATCTTCTAGCAAGCCTATTAATAAATGTTCAACGGCGATAAAATTATCTTGCCAAGCCTGTCTGGCAGACTCAGCAGCATCTAACATCACTTCTAAGCCGCGGCCGAGGTATAGTTGGTCAGCGTTGGCAACTCTCGGCTGTCGTTTGGCAAAAGCATCTAACTGTTGCGCCAAGCGGGGGACATCGACTCCGGCCTTGCTGAGAATGCTGTTTGCTAGGGCTTGCTGTTCTAGAATGGCGATCGCTAAATGTTCAACCTCTAGCTGCTGATTGGCAAAGCGGCGGGCTACATCCTGGGATTTGACTATGGCTTCCCAGGCTTGATCTGTAAATTTGCTAGGGTCTGTTGGCTGCACGTTGGTTCCTCGCAATCAAGGGGATTCCTGTTGTTATCCGTTCATACATGGTCTCACAACTATCTTAATCTTGAAACACGATTGTTAATCTATGAGTGCGGTTAACGAGCGCCGAAGTTGCAACACAATTGACTGCTTGTACAAGCTTACAGTCCGCAATCCACCGCAAAAATTTGTGTGGTACGACCGGATCGGGCGATCGAACTTATGAAAATATACAGGTTCTCCATTGCCTACAATACTGTACAGACACGGCACTGCCGCCTCATAATTATGTCTTGGTTCGATCGTTCGGACTTTAGTCCGCATCAATTTCTGCGGACTAAAGTCCGAACGATCAAACCTCTTTATTGCTCTACTAAAAATTTTA
>NZ_JAEQDE010000069.1:119891-155289 GCF_020737865.1 Microcoleus sp. PH2017_35_SFW_U_B | reverse complement strand
CAAGAGCCAGGTCATTGAGGAGCCGTATGTGGTGAAAGTCACAAGTACGGTTTTGAAGGAGAGGGGGAATGAGTAATTATTCCCTCGACTCTATCAAAGCAATCCCAAATGCGTTCGGCGATGGGATAGCGAGCTGCGTAGTTCAGCCGAGGCGGGTCAATCCGCTTAAAGTGAAAGTGAAGGGGGAGGGACTTGAAGCCTCCCATGTCTATAAATGACTATACTTTTACCAGCTATTAAACCAACTACTTGACAGTGCAATGGTAATAGTGTATTATGTAAGTAGTACACATATAATAAAAACATGAGACTAAAAAGTTGGGAGTCTCCCCGCAACGAGGGCAGAAACTCTAAAGGCAAAGGTGGCTCGGCCAGAGCTAGACAGCTCAAAAAGCAACAGCAAACTCTCCGAAAAAAGTTAAAAGCTCAGCACGATCGCCCAAACGATCGCCCACCAAACCACAAACCAAACCACAAAGGGAAGGAAACCGATAATTCCTTCCCTTTTTTTGTATCTTTCTGCCGTTGCTCAATCCCGCTGAATGTTCGGACAAATGGTGCGAGTAATACACTCCGGCGAGGGTTTCTCTTGCCAGCGGTTGAGAATTCCTTGCAATTCTCCTTTCAAAGTTTCTAACGCTGCAATTTGCCCGGAAATTGCCTCAACCTTGGCCGTTAGATGCTGCTTCGCTTCAGAGCAAGGCAACTCTCCCCGATCGCGAACTTGTAAAATATCCTTAATCTCCTGAAGGCTCAAACCCAGAGCCTGAGATCGTTTAATAAACGCCAACCTGTTGAATACCGCTTCCCCAAACAAGCGATAACCAGCCGGCGATCGCTCTACCGCCGGAGACAGCAGGCCCATTTCGTCATAGTAACGAACAGTTTTCACCGATAAACCGCTACAACCCGCTACAGAGCCAATTTTGTACAGTTTCTCGGCAACAGTAATATTCATACAGCAAGCCTCAAAGATCGAAGATCGAAAGACTTTTTTGATCCTATGTTTAGTAATGCCTCAGATGCAGAGTGGCGCGATCGCCACCTCACCCCCGTCGCCGTTGCGCGCTAATCTTAATAAGGAGGATTTTTCTTAGACACGTTGTTGAGCGTGGGCAACTGAGGTCGAGAAGACTGAGGAGGAAGATAGTATTCGGCAGCAGGGGCGGGTTGTTCGGCTTCAGAGCGGTAAACTTGCCACCAACGGAGACCCATCGCTACCCCAGCAGTACCCAGTCCAAAAGCCAATAAAGAGCCGCTCGCACCAATGCTGCCGATGGCTGCATCGACAACGCCCACTGTTATAACAAAGCTGGTAATTGGCTCTCTACGGTAAGCTGACTTCAAAAGTCGCGTCCACGAAGCATTCATGTGGTTTTACTCTGTTCTATATTTATCTAAAATCTCTAAAACTTAGAGTTGGCGGTGCGATCGGGATTTCTAGCTTTGAAACTAGCTTCACCTCAATTAATCTTCTCGCCTGTCGCGAATTGTACGGGAGCGAGGCCAAATTGCCAAGCTTGCCCAATCAAAATTTCATCCGACATACAAACCCAAAGCTAGCTCTTGCATTGTCTAAACCGATGTTTCTCGATCGACAAGTCGCTGGGCTTGATTTCTAACTAATATTCTAATCAATTCGCGAAGTGGTCGCGGTCAGCATGGTGACACCCTTGCGGCTGACAGTCCACACAAAGTATGAGGTTGACCCGCCCAAAAACGGGTACAAGCCCTCAACGCTCGCTTAGGGTAAATCCCCAAATTTTAGACTCCTGTTTTTTTCCCACATGAATCTGTGGCATCAAATCTAAAATCTAGAATCTAAAATCTAAAATCGACTGACCGCGCCCTTGCTAAAATTAGTTGAGACCTAACCAGGCCAGCAACCCCTGCCCTGTGACATACTCGATAATTAAAGTTAGGGAAAAACCGATCATCGCGGCTCGACCGTTCAGGCGTTCCGCGTAGCTGTTGAAGCCAAACTTTGGTTGTTCCAGTTTGGGAGTGACGGTAGGTTGTAGTTGTGTCATTGCTTTGGATACCTTGCGATCGACGCTAGTGAAATCGAATGTTAGTTACAAATCTTAAACATTTCTACTTCCATTATAAGGAGAGTTAACCGCCATCAACCGTCCACGCTAAAAAAAACTGTTGCCAATTAAAGCCACTCAATTATATCCGTTCAAAATATGACTAATCAGTTAGATAACGATAAGCTTCCGGTAGCTGCACAGCGAGTTGCCTTTGCCCTTCGGACAGCAGGCTGGGTGTGCTTCTGGGTGCAGTCAGTGCTGGCGGTGGTAGCGACGATTATTTTGCTCTTTGCCATCCCCTTTGCTATCCCCAGCGCCACTGCGCCTGGAAGTTCAACCAGTGCCGGCACCGGCGGCGGCGTCTTTTTTGCTCTTTGCGGGCTGGCAGTGCTCGGTTACAGCGTGTATCGCGCTTTCCGTTTCACCCGCTTGTCGAGAGAATTGCGATCGCCCGCCAACGCTGTCCGCCCCAAAAAAGCAGACACGATCAAACAAGTGCAGTTGACACTGATGAGCAACTTATTAGGAATGCTGCTGACACTGATCGGTGCAGAAGCTATCAGCGGCACGCTGTTAGCCAAATCTTTAGCTCAGCCGCAAGCTTTGTTCGGTGCGGCAGTAGATTTCAGCAGATTTATTCAGCCTTTAGACATATTTGTGGTGCTAGCCAATACTCACGCGACTGTTGCCCACTTTGTCGGGATTATCGGTGCTCTTTGGTTGCTCGATCGCATCCACAAGCAATAGTTCAACAGTTGACAGTTGACAGTTGACAGTTGACAGTTGACAGTTGACAGTTGACAGTTGACAGTTGACAGTTGACAGTTTGAGAGTGACCTCTACCCTTAAGTCCGAGGATTGGAGCAATGAATAGTCTGATTTTAATTTCTTCCTCAAAGGCTTGGGGCTTTCAACCAATTCTTTCTGGTAATTGGTAATTGGTAATTGGTAATTGGTAATTGAGAATTGGTCTTCTCTCCCCCTCTCCCCCCTCTCCCCGTCTCCCCCTCTCCCCCTCTGCCACTATCCCACCTCCCGGACTATCCCACTATCCCCCAAGTGGCATCCGGAATCACTGCCAAGCTTTAGAAGAACGTACTCAGATACCTTCTAGCAAGACAACACAAACATCATGGCACTGAAACCCGAGGCTTATTTTGGGGTGACAGATCACGCAACTATTGAAATTTCTCAAGAAAGTTTTCGTTCTGTTCTCGGTCAAATAGAAGCTGAACTCCTCTGTAGCGACACCTACAGCCAAGCTCTAGCTAGCTTGCAAACCATGTTGGGCGAAGCAGCATCTGCTGCCGAAATTTTAATTAGAGCAGTTAGCAGAGAAGCAGTCAAGCTCGCATTCGATCGATTTGGCAAACCAAACAAAACGGAAATGCAAGTCGTCCAAGAGAGTGTCGCGGCTCCAAGTGACACCGCATCCTATGTTAGAGAAGAAGAGCCACCAGTACCTGCTCCTGTTTTCTATTGGCGCAGTGCTGCTGTGGAAGCTCCTGTTACAACAGAGTCCGAGACTGAAAATTGCGATCGAGATTCTAACACTTTAGAAGAAAACAAAGAAGCGCTCAAAGACGAAATTAAAGTCGATTCGGCTGCACCTGCAACTGTCATCGCCCCCGCTAAATCCTTCCCAGGGTTTGGTTTTCCCAAGAAGGAGAAAAAACTTACCAAGGAAGAGGAAGCAGCTTTAGCAGTTCAAGAGCGAGAAGAGTGCCTGCGGGAGTTGGGTAGAGAGTTGCGTAAGGGACGGCAAATTCGATCGCTATCCCTCCAGCAACTCCACAGTCAAACTCTCGTGCCGCTGCACCACATCGAAGCGATCGAAAATGGGGAAATCGACAAACTGCCCCAAGATATTTACGTTAGAGGTTTTATCCGCAGATTGGGCGACGCCTTAGGGCTAGACGGCACCGCGATGGCGAATGCTTTGCCAAAACCCGCTCCGAGTCCAATAATTCCCAGTACCTATTTGTCTGCTTCCAACTCCGACTCCGGCGAAGGCTTTCAAATGAGTCCGGTGCATTTGTACATCGGCTACACTGCTTTGATGGCTGGGGCGATAGGGGGTGTGGGTTGGTTGTCGCAGCAACCCGTTGTACCTGGGGCCAATGCAGTGGAGCCACAGGTGACACCGCCCGCTTCTGTTGCACCGTCTCCAAAAAGCCAAGAAAAAGCGCCTCAACCGGGCTTGAAGAAGTCTAAGAGTCACGGGGGCATGATTATGGGGGCTGACATGGCACCGCCGGAGGTGATTTTTGGTTAGAGTGCTACACGCGATTGCGATCGGTTGTCATTGGGAGGAACGAACCAATCGCAGTATCTTTTGTTGGCAGGGTTTTGCCGATCGAACTTTCTTGTCTAAATTGGACTGGGTGAGAGTGTGTCGGGCGATCGATCGTCCGACAAGACTCTTGGCGCAGTTGAACTCCCAAACAGAGTTTCGGAGTTCACCCACATGGGATACACAGCTTGAAGACATGAGTTGTGGAGAACAATCGCGGTTGAGATTTTAAGTTCAATCCCTCACCTTGAACTATCTGTGGAGTCAAAACTCAAAACTCAAATCTCAAATCGCTCAGCCTTGCACCCAAAGTGAATTTTCAAGTACATCAGGAAACCCAATATGTGCGATAAACTATCTATTTGACCAGTCCTAAAAGAGGTTTCCGATAAGATGAGTTCACCAGCCACCGCTGCTTCCTCCGATATCGAGCCGCTATCGACTCAGGCACAAACAGTCACGAGTTTGACTGTATCGCACAGTGCTTTGGTAGCTGCTGCTCAAGTGCCACAAAAATCTTGGACAATAGAAGATAGCGAGAAACTGTACCGAATTCAAGGTTGGGGCGAACCCTATTTTTCGATTAATGCCGCCGGTCACGTTACAGTCTCTCCCAAGGGCGATCGCGGCGGTTCCCTCGACTTGTGCGAACTGGTAGAATCGCTCAAGCAGCGAAATTTGGCTTTGCCGCTGCTAATTCGATTTTCTGATATTTTGGAAGACCGGATCGATCGCCTAAATTCCTGTTTTGCCAGAGCAATCGCCCGCTACAATTACAAAAATGTCTATCGCGGTGTTTTTCCAGTCAAATGCAACCAGCACCGACAATTAATTCAAGATTTGGTGCGTTTCGGTCAACCCCATCACTTCGGACTGGAAGCCGGATCGAAACCAGAATTAATGATTGCTTTGGCGACCTTAAAAACTCCAGGGGCTTTGTTAATTTGTAATGGTTATAAAGACCGCGAATACATAGAAACCGCGATTTTAGCGCAGCGGCTCGGTCAAACTTCGGTAATTGTACTGGAGCAAATTGAGGAAGTAGAACTCGCAATCACAGCGAGCAAAGCATTAGGAATTAAACCGATTTTGGGAGTGCGAGCCAAACTAACTACCAAAGGCGTTGGCCGCTGGGGAGGTTCCACGGGCGATCGGGCAAAATTTGGCTTGACAATTCCTGAAATTATCCGCGCAGTCAACGAACTAGAAAAAGCTGGAATGCTCGACTGTTTGCAGTTACTGCACTTCCACATCGGCTCTCAAATTTCCTCAATTAGCGTCATCAAAGATGCCATTCGAGAAGCCAGCCACATCTATGTAGAATTGGCTAAATTGGGAGCTAACATGAAATATTTGGACGTAGGGGGCGGGCTCGGCGTTGACTACGACGGCTCTAAAACCAACTTCCACGCTTCCAAAAACTACAATATGCAAAACTACGCCAACGACGTAGTAGCGGGAGTCAAAGATGCCTGTGACGAGCGGAAAATTCCTGTGCCAATTATCATTAGCGAAAGCGGGCGGGCGATCGCATCTCACCAATCAGTCCTAGTTTTTGACGTACTCGGAACTAGCGATGTCCCCAGAGAAGTACCAGAACCAGTAGACGAAAACGCCCACCAAATTCCGCGCAATCTCTACGAAATTTACCAATCTATCACTCCCGAAAATTACCAAGAAGTCTATCACGATGCTATCCAATTCAAGGAAGAAGCAGTCAGTTTATTTAACTTAGGCTATTTGGGAATTGCGGAACGGGCGAAAACCGAACAGTTGTACTGGGCTTGCTGCGATAAAATACAGACAATCGCGCGGCAAAAAGACTATGTATCGGAAGATTTGGAAGACTTAGAAAAGGTGATGGCGTCCATTTATTACATCAACTTATCTGTTTTCCAGTCAGTGCCAGACAGTTGGGCTATTAACCAATTGTTTCCTATTATGCCAATTAACCGGCTCGATGAAGAACCGACTCAGCGCGGTATTTTAGCAGATCTCACCTGCGACAGCGACGGCAAAATCGACCAATTTATTGATTTGCGAGATGTCAAGTCAGTTCTGGAACTGCATACAATCAAACCTGGAGAACCTTACTATTTAGCGCTGTTTTTGGGAGGTGCTTATCAAGAAATTATGGGCAACCTTCACAACTTATTCGGCGATGCAAATACGGTTCACATTCAGCTAACTCCTTCGGGATATCATATCGAACACGTTGTGAAGGGAGACACGATGAAAGAAGTTCTCAGCTACGTACAGTACGATGCAGAAAGTTTGGTTGAAAGCATCCGCCGTCAGACAGAATCAGCTTTGCAGCAAAATAAAATTACTCTTTCGGAGGCTCAACTTTTACTGCAAAATTATGAGCGGAGTCTCACCCAATATACTTATTTGCAGTCCTAATCAGTTGGCATTTGGCAGTTGGCAGTTGGCAGTTGGCAGTTGGCATTAGTCATTAGTCATTAGGAGTGCTGTCTCCGCTCGCGAACCTCATCCAAGGTCATTAGTCATTAGTTGATAACTGATGACTAATGACTTATTAGGTAGAGTGCAAACGAAGAACTTTAGCAATTAGCAATTAGCAATTACCAATTAGCAATTACCAATTAGCAATTACCAATTAGCAATTACCAATTAGCAATTACCAATTAGCAATTACCAATTACCAATTACCAATTACCAATTACCAATTCCCAATTACCAATTCCCAATTACCAATTACCAATTACCAATTACCAATTCCCAATTCCCAATTACCAATTAGTCAGCAGTGCTGAGAATATCTGCGATCGCCCGTCGCTCTTCTCCTAGTATATTTGGTAACACTTGACGGGCATCAGTAATCAGCCAATCGAGAGCCGCCGCTTGCAAATCGATCGCCGCCCCGGTTTTGTCAACGCAGTAGCGCCCGAACACCAGTTTGTCAACCAACCGCACCTCTGGCCCCAAACGGGAATACTCAAAGATCACGCTGTTTTCTACAGTCGCCCCGCTGCAAAGCCAACAATTCGGGCCGATCATTGTCGGGCCGACAATTTTGGCTCCGTCTTCAATTTTCGTCATCGCACCAATGTAAACAGGCCCGGTAATATCAACCTTGTCCCAGTTGACAGCTACATTCAAACCAGCGTAAACGCCGGGGCGCACTTCAATTCCTGGAATCGAAACATTTTTAATTTCTCCCAACAGCACGCTCTGAATTGCTCGCCAATAATCAGGAACTTTCCCGATATCTACCCACTCAAAGTCCATGCTAATTCCGTAAAAAGGCGCACCTGCTGCTACTAGGGCGGGAAATAACTGCGAACCGATATCATATTCCATATCATGGGGAATATAATTGAATATTTCCGGTTCAAAAATATAAATACCAGTGTTGATGTCGGTACTCAGAGCTTCCTCTACAGAAGGTTTTTCTTGGAAATCTTTAATTCTGCCAGAATCGTCTGTTACCACTACTCCGTAACTGGGAACCTCATCGCGGGGAACAGATTTCATTACAATAGTAGCGATCGCCCCTTTTTCTCGGTGCCACTTCACAGCAGCAGTCAAGTCCAAGTCAATCAAAGCGTCGCCGCACAGCACCACAAAAGTATCGTCAAAAAACGGTGAGAAGTCCTGAATTCGCCTCATACCGCCAGCCGAACCGACGGCTTCTCCAATCATTTGTCCGTCTTCAATTCGCCCTTCAAAAGAATAGCCAATTTGTACCCCAAACTTTTGACCGTCGCGGAAGTAGTTTTCAATTACGTCGGCCAAGTGGGAAACATTGACCATAATCTGGTCAAATCCGTGCTGGCGGAGCAATTCAACCAAAAACTCCATCACAGGCTTTTGCAGGATGGGAATCATCGGTTTTGGTGTCGTGTGAGTAATGGGACGGACGCGAGTGCCTTTACCGGCCGCCAGAATCATCGCTTTCATGATTAACTTCCTCAACCCTCTGTTAATTGATATCAACTCAACAATTAGATGCTAGCGGTTGCGACCTTTATCGATCGCAGCACCATCATAACCCCGCCCAAAAACGGGTATAATTTTCCGACGCGAGCGTTCGGATCGATTTCAAAATTTTAGACGCTAGTTCAAGCTCTCAGATTTACTGCGCTGCGAGTAAATCTAAAATCTAAAATCTAAAATCTAAAATCTAAAATCGACTGACCTGTTTATAGGCGATATCCTACCAGGCTATCAATCATTTATCCGGAATTTGCCTGGATTTAACCAACCAGGAATCAGAAATCAGAAATAATCTCAAGTCCGGTTGAATGTACCTAAAAGTCCTCTACAGGCAGGTTCGTCCGGAAGTCAAGAGTTCCAAGGACTGGTAAACCGGCCCCATAAGCCTATCTGATGCAGATCCAAGCTCAAAGCGCCCGGATTTTGAGGTCTTGGTAAAACTCCTCTTGAAGCAACTCTACTTTAGACTGAGCCGAGAGCAGCAACAACGCCCAAAAAACACCCACGCGGTCATAATTTGGTAAATGAACTTCCTCAGTCGATAGCGGGGGGTCGGGGTGGACAGATGAGTTAAAACCGTGATGGTGCCAGAGTTCCAGCAATTTGTCCAAGTCGAGCCAACCCTCATCAATTTCCTGGCCCCGTTCTGCCAGAAATCGATCGAGCTCGCTAGCAGTTTCCACGAGATTTTCTTGGTGAGCTAGCTCAAAGATAGCTTGGGCAGCTTGCGATCGCATTTTTGAAGTCGGGCGGCGGCGAGGAGCAACAGTCTGCTCCATTGCTGCTTTCATGAGCTGCAATTGCTCGATTAGTTCTGGGAGAGTTACCGGGCGTTTTTGTGGGAGTTGAGCTACACCGCGACGGCGCAGTTGTCGCTCCAGATGCTGCGGCATATTTCGCCCTCCTGAGTGCTCTGTGTCTTCGAGGGCTGCTTCGTCCAATTCGGGATTCGGCGGGGGTTCTGAGAGGACAATACTTTCTGCTTTGAGCAAAACCAGCATTGAAGCGTACAAAAATGCTTGGCCGGAGTGGGACAAATCGGAGAAATCCGAACTCTGATCGGCATCAGAGGCGTTGGTCAGCTTGCTCAAACATCGATCGAACACTTCAATGACTTTAACGTCCCAAGGATCGATTTCTCCCCGTTCTGCTAAATCAATTAAAATTGCGATCCCCTCAGAAATCGTTTCTAAACCATCTTGGTCTCTGGAAACAACCATTCGATTTTAGATTTTAGGTTTTAGATTTTAGATTTAGGGCTGATACACTCACCCGCCAATAAATCGGGTTTTTCAACCGAAATTGAGGGTTTTAATCAATCCAATAGGCTTGGGTTGTTCTCAGACAAACCGTATTAGTTTCTAGCCAACCGTGGGTACAGAAATGAGATTTGAGATTTTCCATCGCCACAAACCAGATAGAAACTGGGTGCATCTGAGTTTTGAAAATATGTTTGTAGGGGCGAAGCATGACCTCCGTGAATATGAGATTATAACTAATAACTTATATGCGGTCATGCTTCGCCCTCTTCTAAAGTGAGATGCACCCGAATAACTCAATTTAATTGCCAGATACATTATTTAACCAGCTTTGACCTCGGCTGCTGCTGTTCCTAAACTTGTCAGTTCTGCACTTTCTAACAAAGGTTGTTTTGCTTCTACTTCTGCTTTATAGCGTTCGATATCTTGTTGTAACTCCTGAATTTGCTGCTCTTTTTCGCGAACTTGGCGGATTTCTTGGCGAGAGGCGAGGGTTCGCTGCATTCTCGACCACAAACTGAACAGCCACGCTAAAACAGCTCCCAATCCTGTCGCTACAATTAGTTCTACGCACAGCGGGGCTTTAACTTGGACGCCTTTAATAATTTGAACGGTGGTCGGCTCTGTATTTTCGATGCTGAACAATACTAGAGCCAAGCAAATCAGAAAGATGAAGAAGAAATTTAGCGATCGCATTTTCTCTGTTCCTAATTCTCAATTTGGGTCAAGCAAATTCTTTGCTATTTGTCAACTAACTATTTTTTAGTAGATGCTGGCTGTTTGTTTAATAATATCAAGTCTGGTCAATTAATCATTGTATCCGGCGACTCAATTGATAAAAAATCCGATCGCATCTTGATGATTCTCCCTTGGATGACCAAAAGTTCAGTCATCCAACTGCGACCTCCAACTGAGAAACATATTTAGGCTTGACCGATGTTTTGCTGTTTTTTACCGATTAAGAGGGCTGGCAATATTTGATATTTTACAGCAATGCCCGCCGCCACAAATAAGGCAATAATCAGCGCCCCAATTCCTACGGGACTTGGAATCCAGAATGTCGCCTCCAAATAGTTAACTTCTCCAGGTTTCAGCTTCCACACTAACTGCTTTCCCTGCTGATAGCTTTGGGGAACCAGCGCACCGGCGACATTCGTTTCAATATTTTCGGCACCCCAAGGCGTGTTCAAGCTAAAGTCTAGCTCCAAAAGTCCCCCCGGATTCAGCAGAGGACTGCCGTTTGAGGAAACCAGAGCCAGAGAGCGCAAATCCAATTCCAAACTTAACCGATTTCGCAGCACCAATAACAAATTATTCTGCTTGACACTCAGGTGAGATTCAAACTTGGGCAAATCGGTTTCTAGGGGACTTGCGACGCGAGATTTGGCAGTTTGTGCGATCGGATTGTAAAATTGGTTGAACTTGTCTTCTAATTCGGCTCCATTATTGAATGGAATCGTCACTATAACTTCTCTCTCAGAAAGCCGTTTAGTTTTTCCGTCGAGCAATCTCGCCCGCTTCTCTACACTTTTCAACCAATCTCCAACTGTTTCGCTGCTGAAGCTTGTCAACCTTTCCCCCAGTTTAATGTGCTGCACCATTGCGCCGTGAGTTTGACTGTCAAAGTTGACTCCGACATCGTACTGAACGCATCCAGTCACTAAATTTAAAATGCAAAAAACCAAAGGTAAAAGAAAGAAAAAGTGCTTTTTCTTCTTCCCAGTTCCATCCTTGACATTTTGCTCTTTCATGGTACCTTTTTCCCTATTTTTTCCTATTTGCATGAATTAGCAAAGCCAGGTTTGTAGTGAGGACTTCAGTCCTTCTTGACTCAACTAAGATAAGAGGACTAAAGTCCTCACTACAAACCTATTTTATAGCAGTCGATTGGTGACAGAAACAGTTTTTTTTGTGGCTGTGTCGGAGTCACCTGAAATTAACCGCACTGAACTTATTGCCTCGAAGCTACACCCAACTGTTGAAACAGCATACTCGGTAAATATGCTCCACCGCCTACCCATTCGGCTTCGCTGCTTAAATCTGCCAAATTTTTAAAGGCTTCAAAAATACTGCCTGCCACCATTGTATTCTTGACGCGACCGACAATTTTGCCTTTTTCTACTTTATAGCCTAAGTCCAAGTTGACAGAAAATTCGCCAGCTAACTGATTGGACTGACCGGCACCTAAAACTTGTTCTACTATGAGACCTTCATCCATGCTAGCAATCAAGTCTTGGGTGCTGGTGTTTCCTGGGGAAATGCAGAAGTTGGTCAAGTTTGGGCCCGGGCGAGACAATCCGCCACGAAAACCGTTGCCAGTCGATCGTACACCGGCGCGAGCAGCCCACCTGCGATCCCAATAAAATCCGGTGACAGTTCCTTTGTCAATTAAGACTTTGCGGGTGGTGGGGGTTCCTTCGTCGTCAAAGGGACAAGCAGATGGGCCCAAAGTGGGGTCTTCAAAAAAGGTGAAGCGTTCGTCAAATAAGGTTTCGCCGATTTTGTCGGCTAGGGGAGAGGCTTTTTGAACTACTGCTTGACCTGAAAGGATGGTATCAAAGAGGCCTCCGAGGGTGCTGGCGGCGGCTCTGGGGGTAAATAATACTGGGTAGGAACCGCTGGCGATGGTGGCTGAATGTTCGGCGAGGCGGTATTTTTCGAGGAGTGATTGCAGGATGCTGTTGGTGTCGAGGGGTCGATCGCGCGCTACGTCGTAACTGTATGCTTGCATAAAGTCTTCTCCTACTACCAAATTTCCTGCGATCGTCCCGCTGACTATTTGGCTGCTTCTTTCGGCATACACGTCTTGCGTCGTGGCAATTTTCACGCGGCCGTGGCGGACGTGAAAGCCGACATCTACCATAATATCGGGATTGTAGGCGTGGACTTGCTCGATGAGGTTTTTGCCATTTTCGACTAATTCGGCTGTTGTGGGCGGAGTATAGGTGGTTTCCGGGCCTTTTAGGTGGAAGTCGGAAGCCAGTTCAAATTCTGCGGGGTCGCCGATTTCGGCGGTTTGAATGGCTGCATCGACTAAATCGTCTATCCGGGTTAAATCGGTGGAACTAGCAAAGCCGATTTTGCCATTGTAAATCAGCCGGAGTGCTACGCCTCGGAGGGCTTTGGTTTGGAGGGATTTGAGGCGATTGTTCTCAAATTCGATCGGCGTGTCTTGACTGGACAGATAGTATACTTCAGCGGCATCCGCTCGCTGACTTGCCAATTTCAAAATCTGCTCTATGGTTGAATCGCTCACAATAATCGCCTTTCTGGTTTGGTCTTTATTTTATTTTAGCGATTTTGGGTGTGGCCAGAAACCGGGTTTCTAAATCCCGCACGCCTAGTCGAAGAAACCGGGTTTCTACGAGATTTTACGCATCCTCACGAGATATTCGCGAGAAACCGGGTTTCTAAATCGCGCGCGCAAACTTACGATCGATCTCCAGCCATCTGCTGAACTCTAGCAATAATTTCGTTCACTGTCTCCACGTCGGGCGATCGCAAATGCTGTAAAATCTCCAAAGATTGCTGTAAATAATTGAAAGCTTGGTCAAAATATCCCTGCTTTGCTAACAACTGTCCAAGCATTGCGAAAGTAGCAGTTGTTCCTTGCAAAAACTTAGAAACCGGGTTTTTCGCGAATCTACCGGCTACAGCGAAGTATTGTCAGAAAATTCTGGTTTCTGGACATCCACGCGTCAAAACTTAGAAATTGGGTTTTTCGCGAATCTGTCGGCTACAGCGAAGTATTAGATAAAAACCAGGTTTCTCGATACCCGCGCGTCAAGCCGAAGTTCATTCCTCTATAATTGTAATTCGCACTGTTGAAAAACATAGTTAACCGCTGCAAACAGTCGCTCTAAGTCCTGAATTGTATAGAAAACTTTATTTTGAGTAAACATTTCTAATTTGAGCTTGCCAAATTGCCACATTGCCCCATTAGAAACAATCCCAAAGATAGTTTGTTCTGGTTCATTGTTCAGTCGCTGCACAGCGATCGTTGCTGCTAAACACTGCCCCCATCCTTCATCAAAGGCGCTCTCTTTCTTGGCTTCAACTAAGATGAAATAGGGCTTATCAAAAACTACTGTCCCAAGGCTGGAGCGCTTTGCCAATATATAATCTGGAATCCCTGACAAATTTTCATTGTAGACTAAGGTTTGGTGACTCCAGAGGAGGAAATTACTGCGATAAATTTTCCAAACTTCTTTCAAAACAGGATAAATGATATTTTCACAAATGGCGATTTCCGAGTTGTCAAATACTCCCTCATTGAAAATCAGTTCTAATTCATTCCGAAAAATGTCGCTGACTGCAAATTCTGTTTCGACAATGAAGTTATCCCGCAGGTAATTAATCTGGAATTCCTTGGCGACGGCGCTGATGCTTTTATAACTGCTAAAAGGCATTGCTTAACTTATCTGAATAACGTAAAACGTTCTTGTGTTAGCTCCCCAACCTCTTAAAGAAGTCGCGCAGCTCGCCTTCACAAATCAAATGATTAATAATTGATAAATAAGCCACCTAAAATCAAAACTATCGCAATTAACGCCACCCAGATAAACCTGTTATCTTTCGTATTAACTTGGCTCAAATCTACAGGTTCGGCTACAACTGGCTTGGGTTTGGCGTACTTGATATCAGCGTTCGGATTGGCTTGAAAATTGATTGATTTATTTTCATCCAAAGCTGCTAAATCGGGAATTTTTACTGTCCATTCGTCAGGGATACTGAGTTTGGGGGCTTCGAGAATGAATAGCAGGCGCTTTGCTTGTTGGCGGGTTTCTTGGCGGGGATGGCGGGTGAGTTTGCGGCAAAGCTCGATCGCCCTTTCTGTGTCGCCAGAGGCTTCGTAGGCTGTCACCAGCCACATCTGCACCTCGCCACCTAGCCGGGAAGTGCGATCGACCAAACCTGTCGCTGTTTCTAAACTTTGGATAGCTTGACCGTAGCGGCCGCTCTCAAAAGCTACTCGACCAGCTTGGTACTCAGTTTCAACTATTTCTAACTTTTCTGAAGTCACCAGCGCCCACCCAATTGACAAATATTATTTTCCCAAATTCCCCAAACCCTAGAATTCGCTGTTGTTTGACGACATACCGGACTCGTTGTCACGCTTGGAACCCAGTAAGTCTAACTGGTCTACTCTGATGACAGGCATCGATCGATTTGCTCCGGTGCTCCGATCTTGCCAGCGATCGAACTTCAAAGAGCCTGTTACCCCTATTTGAGCACCTTTGCGAACGTAGTCAGCAGCAATTTGGGCTGTTTTTCCCCAGATTTCGAGGGTAAACCAGTCTGGTTCGTCGGTCTTGGTCGATCGCCTCCTCACTGCTAGCGTCAACTTGCACTTAACTGTACCAGACTCAAAATACTTCACGTCCGGGTCGCCACCGACGCGGCCGACCAAAGTCACAACATTAAGACTCATAAATTTTTTCGGGAATGTGCTCGATTGGTGATGTAGTTAAAATCTCCCTGAACGGCGAGATCCTCCAAAATTAACTTGGAACAGCGCGAATCAGGGCTTCATCCTGATTTTACACCCACTTACCAGAACATATTTATTGTGGATGATTGGCGAGCCTGAATTCAACATATGCTCGACAATGTACATTTCTGACTAGACTCAGGATGAAAAACGTAATAGAATCCACCTCGGTTACACTTTTGTAACAACATTATTGCACACATTAGTATTTTAGTTTTGGGGGGGTACAAATCAGTGGGTCTTCTCAATCGATTTTCCTTATCTAGAGATATGGGTATCGACCTCGGTACTGCTAACACGCTCGTTTATGTATCCGGCAAAGGTATTGTTCTGCAAGAACCGTCCGTAGTGGCGATCGATCAAGACTTAAAAATACCGCTGGCGGTTGGAGAAGATGCTAAAAAAATGCTCGGGCGCACGCCTGGGAACGTCATAGCACTGCGCCCGCTGCGTGACGGGGTAATCGCCGACTTCGATACTGCCGAACTCATGCTCAAGACTTTTATCCGCAGGGTTCACGAAGGCAAAAGCTTAGTTTCGCCGCGGATCATTATTGGCATCCCCAGCGGTGTCACTGGAGTCGAGAGGCGGGCTGTCATTGAGGCGGCTACTCAAGCTGGTGCTAGAGAAGTACGGTTAATTGATGAACCTATCGCTGCGGCGATCGGGGCTGGACTGCCTGTGGCTGAGGCGACTGGCAATATGATTATAGATATCGGTGGGGGTACGACGGAAGTTGCGGTTTTGAGTTTGCAAGGTACGGTGATCAGTGAGTCAGTCCGGGTGGCGGGCGATGAACTCAATGAGGCGATCGTCCAATACATGAAAAAAGTTCACAATTTGGTGATCGGCGAACGTACTGCTGAAGAAATTAAAATTCAGGTTGGTTCAGCATATCCAACTCCACAGGATGACGACGTGATGATGGAAGTGCGTGGGTTGCACTTGCTCTCCGGTTTGCCACGAACTGTTACGATCAAAGGCCCAGAAATTCGCGAAAGTATGTCGGAACCTCTTTCAGTAATCGTGGAAGCCGTCAAGCGTACTTTGGAACGCACTCCCCCGGAATTAGCAGCAGATATTATTGACAGAGGAATTATGCTGGCCGGTGGTGGGGCGCTGATGAAAGGTTTAGATACTCTGATCAGTCACGAAACAGGAATTGTCACTCACGTGGCAGCAGATCCTCTGTGCTGCGTAGTTTTGGGAACCGGTAGGGTCTTGGAAAACAAACAGTTGGAACGGGTTTTCAGCGGGCAGTCGTCACGCAATATGTAGTTAACAAATTTGGGATTTTGGATTTAGAACTAGGGCTGCCATCTAAAATCTAAAATCCTGACATAACAATTTTAGATTAGTGAGATTATGCTAAAAAACACACTCCGCAGGTGGTGGGATCTGCGTCTACAAATTGCTCTTTTAGGTTTAGCTGTAACAGCCGCTTGGGGAGTTCGACAAACACAAGGTGCTGCACTATTTGAAGTTTACAATTGGGTGACTCGTCCGTTTCACGCCAACGGTTCTGGTCAAGAGCAGCTCATCTCGGCGCGCACTCAAGAATTGCAAGCACAGGTATTAGAATTAGAAACTCAAAATCAGAAGCTAAAAGAGCTTGTAGGTTACGTGTCTGCTAAGAAATCTAAAGGGATTGTCGCTCCTATTGTCGGCCGCAGTGCTGACCACTGGTGGCAGCAAGTAACTTTGGGGCGCGGCAGTAATGATGGTATCAAAACAGATTTTACTGTGATGGGCCCGGGCGGTTTAGTAGGTCGGGTTGTCAGCGTTACTCCTAATACTAGCTTGGTGCTGTTAGCTAGCGACCCTACAAGTAAATTGGGTGTGGGAATTACCCGCAGTCGCAACATGGGTTTTATGCACGGTAAAGGCGGAAATCAGGCTGTGATGGAGTTTTTTGATAATGTTCCCAATGTCAAGCCTGGGGATGTGGTTTCAACTTCTTCTTTCAGCCAGTTATTTCCTGCTGGTTTGCCGGTGGGAAAAGTGGTTTCGGTGGATCTGAATAAAACTCCGGCCCCGGAAGCTATTGTTGAGTTTTCTGCACCGATGAATTCTCTGGAATGGGGGGTAGTTTACCCCCACGATAAGCAAGCCGAACTCAAGGCTTCGCAGGGTGAATCTTCTGCACCGTCAGGGGGAGCAAAGCAGCAATGAAGCGTTTACCTCGGATGTCTTCGCGATTGCGCCAATTTCTCAACTTCGGCGTTACATTTGTTTCTGTGATGCTGTGCATATTGATATTGCCCACCCGGATGCCGGGAATGGAATTGTTGGGAATTAGCCCGAATTGGCTGTTAATTTGGTTGGTAGCTTGGAGTATTAAGCGGAAGCGTACAGTTTTGGGAGCTGCTAGCATGGGTATGGCTTTGGGGTTTCTTCAAGATGCGATGACTGCTCCTCATCCCACCCATGCTGTAAGTCTAGTTGTTGTCGGTGTCTTAACTGTTGTTTTGCAGAAAAGCTGGTCGATTCCGGCTGATATTGTTGAGAGAGATCCGATTCCGATCGCCTTAATTGTGTTTGGGATGGCGGTGGTGGCGGAAACGGTGATGGGCCTGCAATTTTTCGCTATGGGCGATCGGGCTTTACTGGACATTTGGAGTTATCACCAGCGTGTGGCTTTGTGTTCTGCTATTCTCAGCAGTCTTTGGGCTCCGGTGATTTATTTTCCCCTCAATCGCTTGTGGGAAATGACAAAGAAATTAGAAAAATCTTAGTCAGTTGACAGTTGACAGTTGACAGTTGACAGTTGACAGTTGACAGTTGACAGTTGGTAGGGGCGGTGCCCCCGTTCCCGCCCCTGACAGGTGTAGGTTTTCCCCTGGCAAAACCCAGCAAATCTAGACAGTGCAAAGGTTTTGGGCTTTTGCCTCTTAAAATCTCAAACTCTTATGGGATAAGGCTTTTACCAAAAAACTACACCCGTCAGCGTGCCCGCCCTCTCTCTCTCTCAGTTGACAGTTGACAGTTAACAGTTGGCAGTTTTCATTAGACCTCTTGCAAAAATCGGAAAACACCCTGAAATTATCTGCGTTTATCTGTGTTTATCTGTCTGAAATCTGCGGTTGAAGGATCGATCGAAGACTTATGCAAGAGGTCTATTAGTTAGCTTAATTGGGGCTTACACACGGGTAGCGAGAAACCGGGTTTTTTACGAAAATACTTCTAATCAGCCCACTGATTCGGTAAAAAACCCGGTTTATAAAATTCGGAATGCGTCCAAGACTGTAGTCAGTCTACTATCACTTGTGGTGCTGAACCTAATAAGTGATGAACGGCAATAATCAAGTCGCTAAGAATGAAATTCGGCTGGTGCTTTTGCAGTTGATAGCGGCTGCGAATGCCGCAGGTAACGGCAATTGTAGGTATTCCCAATGCTTGTCCTGCGAGGATATCTGCTTCGGTATCTCCGATCATCCAAGCCGAGTTCAGGGATGACTCAAATTCTTCTGCAACTTCAGCCAACAATTCAGTTTTTAAGGCTGTATAGTTGTGATATGCAGCATCCGGCATCTGAGTGCCGCGAATGCTGGTAAACAATCTGGCTAAACCGTAATTTTGCAAGAGTTGAACGGCTTGATTTCTCGGCCGCAAGGTGACTAAAATCAGCCGCACGCCGCGAGAATGCAGAAGTGCGATCGCCCATTGTACTCCTGGCTGGATGCGATCTAAGTGCAACAAGTCTGGCTGATTGACAATCCGACTCACGCATCCGAGAAAAATGTGAATTTCTTCTCCCGACAAGCCGGAACTTTTGGCTATTTCAGCATCGGGCACTCGGTTTTGCTTCATTTGCCAAAACTGCTGTTTGCTGAGAATTTGGAGTTTGAGGTTGATTCCTCGCGCGTCGTAGGCTGCTTGAGTGTCGGCTAATCCCTGTTGATAGGTTGTGTAATAGCGATCGGACACATCGACAATAGGCCCGTCTAAATCGCAAAATACGGTCATCCGGGGGGACGAGTCAGCGTCTGATGGTAGCTTGTACTGAAGGTTTTCGGAGTCCGGTGTGACAGCAGTTAACATAAAAGGTTAAGTAAATCTGGGTAGCGATACATTTATTTACTTTAGCAAGAATTGTATAAGTTAGAATAGAAAGATTAAACTTAGATTATTAAGAAAACCTATTTAAATTCGGGATCCTCTTCGAGGGCTGCGCCAACGGGCGATCGGGCATGGAATGGGGCATTAATCTGCCTGCTGACTAATGACTAATGACTACTGACTAATGACTTCTTCATTCTTTTTGCATTTGTTGATGATAGCTGGAGACATTAAACTTTAGACTTAAGTTTTTAGCCATTTGTCCTCATATGCTCAAACACAGCGATTTTGCGCGGAACGTAGAAACCAATCGGGTTCAGGTGCTTTCAGAAGCACTGCCTTACATTCAACAGTTTGCCGGCCGCACGATTGTGGTCAAATACGGCGGCGCGGCAATGAAGGATGGCCGTCTCAAAGAAAAGGTAATCCGAGATATTGTGCTGCTATCCTGCGTGGGGATGCGTCCGGTGGTGGTTCACGGTGGAGGCCCGGAAATTAATATTTGGCTGGAAAAGCTGGGCATTGAGCCGCAATTTAAGGATGGTTTGAGGGTGACTGATGCCGCGACGATGGAAGTCGTGGAGATGGTTTTGGTGGGGAAGGTGAATAAGGAAATTGTTTCGTTAATTAACCAAGCTGGTGGCAAGGCAGTAGGGTTGTGCGGCATTGATGGCAATCTGATTCAAGCTCGTCCAGATGGCCGGGAGGGGATTGGGTTTGTGGGCGAAGTCAGCGGCGTAAAAATCCAGATTTTGGAGTCTTTGGTCAACAGCGGATATATTCCGGTGGTGTCGAGTGTGGCTGCGGACGAAAACGGTCAATCTTACAATATTAATGCTGACACGGTGGCTGGAGAGATTGCGGCTGGTTTGGGAGCAGAAAAGTTAATTCTGATGACTGATACTGCGGGAATTTTGGAGGATTATCACAACCCAGACAGTTTGATTGTGAAGTTAGATATTCAAGAGGCCCGACAGTTAATTGAGTCTGGGATTGTTTCTGGGGGGATGATTCCGAAGGTTAATTGTTGCGTGCGGAGTTTAGCTCAGGGCGTTAAGGCTGCTCATATTATTGATGGTCGCCTGGAACACGCTTTGCTGCAAGAAATTTTCAGCGATTCGGGTATTGGGTCGATGATTGTTGCTTCGGGATACGGTGGGACGAAGTAAAATGTATTGAAGGGCGATCGCACTTTCGGACAATAAGTGCGATCGTCCTTTTTTCAAAACTGTAGCAACCAATAGTCAAATCGCATAAAAGGTGAGTAATTGACTTGCTATACTTAAGGCATCATGCTAGTTTGTAAGTCAGATGAACACGATCGCGATCGCCCTTTCAGATGAACGCCTACTAAAATTACAACAAGTCGCGAACAACTTAAATGTCTCGATAGAAGAGTTAGTTTTAATAGGCATAGAAAACTTACTCGCACAGGAAGAAGTTTCTTCACAAAATACCGCTCAAAATATTCTCAACAAAAATGCTGAAATCTCCCCTGAGATAGTTGAGAAATTTTATGCACTAGCCTCGGATTGGGAGGAAGATGTTGCTGGACTGTCTTCAACTGCCCAAATGTCTCAGCATCCTGCCTATCAGGAAATTATTAGTATGGGAACTCAAATCCTACCGCTGTTGCTATCAGAATTGAAAAAAAATCCTGTTTACTGGTTGTCGGCTTTGGGTGCAATTACGGGTGAAAATCCGATTAAACCAGAACAAAGGGGAAGGATAAAACAGATGGCTTCAGCTTGGATAGAGTGGGGTAGAAATCAAGGCTACGCGATTGAATAGAATGTATAGAATACCAGAATTTGAATTTAAGTGGCCGAATTTGTCTGGCACGGATTATCAAGTTACCAGTCCGAAATCTCAAGAATATAACTGCTTTGCATGGGCTGCTGGGGAAGACGATCGTTGGTGGCAACCGATACCTGAAGAGCAATTTTATTGGCCTGACGGTGTGCCGCAAGAGGAGACTCTAGAAGCGTATATTCAGGCTTATCAAACGCTGGGATATGAAATTTGTAAAGGCGATGGATTAGAAATTGGATATCAGAAAATAGCGATATATGTTAATTCGATCGGTATTCCAACTCATGCAGCTAGACAATTAGCGAATGGTAAGTGGACGAGTAAGCTTGGCTGGTTAGAAGATATTGAACATGAACTCGATGGATTGGTTGGCGACAGGTACGGAATTATCGGTCAAATTCTCAAACGTGCGGTAAATTAGGAAAGGGCGATCGTACTTTGACCAGTCCTCATAGATGCCGACAAACTGACTAATGCAAGCTAAAGATTCGTCTTAAGGCATTTTTTACCTGTCACTGAAGAGTCTGTACATTAGGATATGCCAGAATTTTTGCATCAGCAGTTAGTAACGGACACGCGCAAATTCTCGCAGTTGCCACAATGATTTGATCTGCTGGATCGCGGTGAAAACCGGTGAGTTTAGTTGACTCAACAATGATGGGAATGGTGAGTTCGAGTAGCTGCACTCCGGGATAAGCCAAAGCTTGTTTTAACCACTCATCAACTGTAACTGACAAAGTAAGTCTTCCCATTTCTACTAATTTAGAAACCTCCCAACAAGAAATGATGCTGACTCCTAAACCTTGAGATTGATATTGTTGTATCCAGTCCCGATGTTTCTGAGTCAGTCGTGTGTTATCGTCAACCCACCAAATCCATATATGAGTATCTAGTACAATCATTGTAAGACTTCCCAATCTTCCAACGAAACCGCAGGTTCAAACGGTTCATCATAATGAATGACTGTACCACGCAAAGGATAGAGAAAAGTATTTTTCATGGTTTCATTTACCAAATTTAGATAGCTAATGAATTCTCGATATCCATCCAATTCTGTTTGTTCTTCGGAAGTTAGATTTGATACTTGTTGTTGAGCTGTTAAATTTTTAATTCGTTCCTGGGTTTGAATAGAAGCGCTGAATATTAAGAGTCCGTTGACCAACTCAATGTGGACAGAACCTTCGCTGGGCAAGCTGTTGGGTAAGTGAGGCAGTTTGAGGGGTAAATTAGCAATCATGGCATTAATTGACTATATTTGATGTTGGTTTTTTAATTATACCGATCGCTCTGTTGAATTTGACAGTTGTTGCCATGCTGAAATTATAGAGCGATCGCACTTTCGGACAAAAAGGGCGATCGTACTTTGGGAAAAAGAAACAATTACGCTACACCCAAAACATTATGAGACTGCTTTGAGGTATTGCGTTACTGGCTTCAAATCGATATCATCGTTGGAAGTAAGTATTTTGAATAAATGACTGGGGATGCCTGCTGCAATCAAAGCTTCCATCGCGCGATCGAGCTTTGAGAAGTCTTCATAGATGCCAACAAACTGACTTACGCAAGCTAAAGATTCATCTTTCGGGTCATTGACTCCCGTGTATCTGTACTGAATATCAAAACCTGCTTTTTCGCCAATTTCTTCGATATCCCAGTCTACAAGATTAAGATCGATCGCTTCAACGGCCAGGGCAATATGACCGGGCGGTATGGGGTCAAGAGGCTCGCAGCACCAGCCCTCAGAATGATTCCAGACACTTTGACCAACTGATTCTCTAATTTTCATGTCTTTTCCCTCACTGAAAGTAGCAGCGAAACCCGGCTTTATAGTTAAATAAGCTTAACATTTGAAAGGTGAAAATTAGGTTATGTTAAACTACAACTAGCCAGATGGCGTTTTAGCGTAAGTTATAATCAAGATCGATGTGTCCGGTTAATCTCCCATGACTACACAATCTGCTTCGCGTTATGTCGCACGTCACCCTGGAATCTTGCAAGGGGAACCAATTATCGCAGGAACGAGAACTTCCGTTCGTGCGATCGTGGAATTGTGGCGTTTGGGTATTACTCCTGAAGAAATCCCGATGCACTTACCTCATCTGAAATTAGCTCAAATTTTTGACGCACTGAGCTTTTATTTGGATAACCAGGAAGAAATAAATACTTATATTGAGCGCAATCGAATTCCCGAAGAATTGATTCATCCTGCTGTGAAAGCTGCCATGAAAAAACCGTGAAACTATTTGCAACTATTCATACAGATGAAGATGTTTCTAGGCTCGTAGCGACTTTGCTGCGGGCTAGAGGTTTTGATGTGACGACAACGAGCGAACAGGGAATGTTGAGTCAATTGGATAACCAACAATTGGCTTATGCTGCATCTGTCGATCGATGTTTGCTGACTCACAATCGTGTGGATTTTGAGCGATTACACCTAGAATATATGACAGAAGGACGGGAACATTCTGGAATTATTGTGACTCCTCAAAAGAACGCCTATGAGATTGTCCAATTGAAAATAATTAGGGGGTGAGCAGGAGTTATAATGAAACTACCCAATGGCGATCGGGCTGAAGTTTCTCTGCAAAAGCTAGTCGGCTACTGCTTAAATCCAGAGCATTCTCGCGGAAAACACAAAGCCAGAGTCTTTGCATCGGTTTTGGGAATCACGGCTAATAATGCAGAAGTTTTGCAAGAGCTTATTCAAAAAGCAGCCATTGAAGGTGAAGTTGTCCAAGAAAATACTACTGATTTTGGGCAACAGTTTAAAGTTGATTGGACTGTACCCGATACAGCGGGGATTGAGCTTCGGACAATCTGGGAAATTACTCTGACTAATTCTAACCCTCGTTTGATTTCAGCTTTCTTAAACCATGATAAAAAACTTTAGACTTTTGGATTCTGTGGCGATTCTCAAGCCGGTTTCAAATACGCGATTAACGCTAGTGGAACCGGAATACGAATCTGTTTCTAGTTTGCCAGTAGGACTTGTGGGAACTATTGTCGAAGTGTATGATACGGTTCGGGAATGTCAGTATTTAGTGGAGTTTGCTGATAGTCAAGGGATTGAATATGCTATGGCTATTTTGAAGGCAGATGAAATTTTAGTTCTGCAATATGAACTTGCAGTTGCTTAGGAATGTGAGGGGAATAGAAGTTCGATAAGGGCGATCGCACTTTGACGAGTCTTCATAGATGCCGACAAACTGAGTGACGCAAGCTAAAGATTCATCTTTAGGGTCATTCACTCCCGTGTATCTGTCGCCCATTGATGGAGTTTCAGTGCTACACTAAAATTACAGCATTGTTCGGTGGCAATTGCGTCATACCCTACTTGCACGAGGAAAATACATGGTAACTACGCTCGAAATTGACAAAACTCTTCTTCAAGAAGCCCTTGATTTGAGTAACCATCCAACACCTACTACATTAATCGAAGCGGCTTTACGCGAGTACATCCAACGTCGCAAACAATTAAAAATATTAGAATTGTTTGGTACTATTGAATACGATGAAAATTATAACTACAAGGAACAGCGACAAACAACATGAATGTTCTTGTTGATAGTTCCGTTTGGTCGCTGGCATTGCGGCGCAACACAACAAATGATGCGATCGCGATCGTTAAAGTCCTACGCGATTTGATTGCAGATGGACGAGTTGTTTTACTGGGGGCTATTCGTCAGGAGGTGCTTTCTGGGGTACGCTACAAGGAACAGTTTACTCGATTGCAAGAGTATCTTCGTGCTTTTCCTGATTTAGAGCTAACAACTGAAGATTATGAGTTAGCCGCAGAGTTTTTCAATACCTGTCGCAGTAATGGTGTTCAGGGTTCAAATACTGATTTTCTGCTATGTGCTGTTGCTCATCGTCGCGGCTACAGCATTTTGACTACTGATAAAGATTTTGAGAATTTCCGATCGCACATTCCTGTCGTATTACTATGAGGGTGATTTCTCAGTTTATATCTTAACTTAAAGATGCCGATCGCAGTTTGGGAAAATAAAGGCGATCGCACTTTCGGACAATAAGGGCGATCGCCCTTTGACCAGTCCTCCTAGATGCCGACACTGAAAGTAGCATCGCACTTTGCAAAAAAGAGCATCGCCCCTAAGAAGAAAAGGGGCGATACCAGTACATTTCAAAATGGAATAAGGGAAATTAGTGAATCAGGCAACGAAAAGTCAGGAGGCACAAACACGGGCGTATCTGGTCGAGTTACAGGCGTAGGCGTACTCTGAAGAGGTGGCTGATTAGCTAAAAAATTTGCAGTTGTGATACTGGAAGCCTGAACATTATTCAGTTGGGCTAATTGTTCACCTGTACTTTTCACAGTAAGGAGAGTATTCGCACCTGCGATTTGAATCAAGATGTCACTGATATTTACATCGGCTGGAACTTGGATGAAATCAGTCGTATTGTCAAAGTCGGTGATGATGTCTAAACCGCCACCTATAGACAGGGCAAAGGTATCATTTCCCTGTCCGCCAGTGAGAGTATCAATGCCCCTGTCACCTGAGAGAAAATCATCGCCTGCACCACCAAACAGTTGATCGTTGCCTTTGCCACCAAATAAAGTGTCGTTTCCCTCTCCACCTGAAATGCTATCTTGACCCTCGTTTCCCAGAATTAGTTCGCTGATGGTAGAGCCTGTAACTGTATCATTGCCACCTCGAAGCCAGACACCGCCAGGAATATTTGTTAGTAGTACAGGGGATAATTCGATCGATTCTGCGGTGTTATCGCCGAACAAGCGAAATATATCATTATCATTGATAAATCTTAATGCCATCGTTATTTGTTCTCAAAAGTGAAGTTTACTGGAACCAGAATTGGATTTTATGGGAATGAAGTTGAGAGTAATCGCTTGTAATACAAAATGAGCGATTGCTTAGTAAACGTACATTTTCCCAGATTCCATTAAGGTTAACTTGATGCCTTAAGAATTCCAGATAACTCGACCATTACCATTAGAATCTATATAAGATAAACTGTTAATGCGAGGTTTTTTTTCCTCCATTAAGTCTGCGGATATAACACCCTCATGAGCCCGCTCAAATTTAAATTGAGAAGACCATACATTACCTATGTTATCAACTCGGTCAAAATCGACAAGAGATGGAAAAGTTAACTTCTGATCGGACTGGTTTTTTGACATCACATAATTGAAAACTCCAGCGACACCTTTGTGATAAGCTGCTGTTCGTTGTGGAGTAGCAAAATTGGCTCCTGGATAACCTCTAAAACTAACTATATAGGAATAGTCGGCACTCGCAGCTTTGTCATTATCACCTGCTAAGCCTCCCGCCGCATCAGAAGCAACTAATGCAATAGATTTAGTAGCGACAGCACTAAAATCTACTGCTCTATCATCTCCTGGATTATTTCCATCAATATCGTAACTTCGATCGTCAGTGCCACCAGGCCAAGCAGGATCGAGTGCAACAAGCTCCTTCACTTTTCCTCCTATTCTTCCTATCTCAGAGGCAACGTAAGAGCCTAAACTATGACCTAATAGAATAGTTTTTTCAGGATCTATTCCTAACTCTTTTAACCTCTTCGTAGCCCAGTCAGCAACTGGCCTGATCCGCTTCGCAGCGTCGTAAGGAGGAGTAAAAATCGCACCATCGTTTGCTGCTTCCTTCCAGTCTAAGTGAAGTACCTGAGAGTTTGGGTAATACTGACTCTCTGCTGCTGTTGTTGCTAATGTAGTTATATCGGTATCTTCAGAACCAGTACCACGACCATGAATCACTACAACGGTGTCTTTGTTGGGGTCAATATTGCCACTATTCGCTGTCTCAATTTTAGGTATCCCAATTTTCTCACCTTTACTATAAAGCGATAAATTGACATCAAATGAACGATTCTCTACAGAGATACTATCTTTTTTCCAAGAGATATTTACACCAGCATCACCAGTATTTTCACGATGAAGAAACCCCACGTCATACGAACCATTCTGAGTGGGACTCCAACTATAATTTTTAAAGATTCCGTTGGGAAATGTCTGCAATTCAGGAGGGCTGATAAATTTCCAAGAGTCTGTGTCATTTTTTTTAACAGCTATTACGATTTCATCATCTGCACTGACTCTAAAATTGTAATTCCGACCAGCTTCAAAAATGTCTGTGGTATAACCAAACGTAACAAAATTGTCTAGTTGTTCAATAATATCAGTGTTAGGTATCGAGAAAGGTGATCCTTTGCCCCAATTGATATCAATACCATTTTTGTCATCAGATCGATTTCCATTCTGATAGATGATTTGATCGGGTTTTCCGTTAAAGTCCCGGTTTTTCCAGCTCGCAAGAACCCACCCCTGCTGGCTCATTTCTATTGTGGTATGTTCACCAGATAGAACAACATTTGCTGTATCGTCTTTACCCTTCAACGCCTGAAGCTCACCCTGAGTCAACTCCTTACCCTGAACAACAGCCGCAAAAATCGCCCCCTCATCTCCCGGTGAATCCGTAACATTCAACCGCGCATCAACAGAGTGCCCGATTTCTTCCAGCAACACATCCGCAACCGCCGCCGGATTCGCCGCATTCTGAGTCAAAAATTCCTTCGATAAATAAATCGTATCCGTCGCCGCAGCAAAAGCCCCATTCGCCCCATCAATCTCAGCAGACGAGACAACTTTCACTGGCGGAATATCGCTAAAATCTCCCTGAAACCATCCTTCAGCTAAGGCTTTCGCACCCGCAGCATCCCAGTTTTCCCCAAAAGCCACATTCATCTTCGCCGCAAAATCTGGATCGGCTGCAAACTTACTCAAATCCCCATAGACTTCGGACATCGCCTGACCTGTTAGCAAATCGATCGAGCTATCCGGTAAACTGCTGTTGGAGTCGGTGCTCACTGCACTAGCCATCCGGGTTAGCGAAGCGTCAGGCAAGATGATATTGTCATAGGCTTCTGGCGTTAAAGTCGGGAGATTAACTTCCTCACCGACACCCCCGGTTAGGACGCGGTTAGCATCTAGCTGCGGGATAATAGCCTTAGTCGGTTCTAGGCTGGCATTCCAAGGAGCGATCGCACTTTCATTATTAAATTCAGGCGTGAAAAAATTAGACACGTTAATACCCATTCCCCGTGTTGATTCGAGACAAGTACATACACTTGCCGCGCGTTTGCTGAGATTAAATAAACAAATTGTTCTAACAGCCGATCGGCCGATCGCCCGAATGCACCCTAAGCCCCGATGAACCGCAACAGTAGCGGTACTTCTAAAGCTCTATTTATCTATCAGGCTCAGTCCGCAAGTTTTATGCAAAATACTGTGTTTTTGTTACAAAACTTTACTTACTGCCGTCAGACCTTGGCAGATAGTAGCTTTGAGGTTCGTTGCAGCGATCGCGCCCATTGTTGAATCTGAGTATTTCTACTCGGCGTCTCACCGCTTAAACAAACTTAACAATCTCTGATGTATTTAACATTACTCCATATAAAATAAAAAGTCAACTAACGAACATTAGCAATTTCGGTTATGCTAGCGTTAGCTAAATATCACAAAATCTGAAAATGGCACAAAAAGAAGACTTATTTGCCGAAGCAGCCCAAAACTGGGACTTAGAAAGGCTTTACGAAGCTTTCGCAGAAGCTAAACGGCAAATCTCACCCCGATCGCGCAGAGGACTCACAGACACTGAAAAGCTTTATCTCCGAGGACTACTTTCCGGTTGCAGTCCCGCCGAAATAGCTAAAAAAATGTTTCAGACTCCGAAAAGTGCAGAGGTTTATCTGTGTAAGACTTTATACCAATATGTTAAAAAACTGGCAGATTTACCGAACGAACCAGTGGGAAATTGGAGAAATGTTTGCGATCGGCTAGAGGAAGGAGGATTTAAAGTTCAGTCGTCAGCACAATTTAAAGTTAATAATTCTTTGCCGACAGAAGCATTAGTAAAAATAGTTAATATAGGTTGGCTTGAACAAAGTACAATATCGATGGATATCAATATTCAGTTAACATTCCCTTCAACTTCAGAAACTCCAAAAAAAGAAGACTTAGATAAAAACGGTTAGATGTGCGATCGCACAACCCAAACAAATCCCACAAATCAACCCTCTCTTCTCTTAGTCCGCGGAGGCGGACATCGTTTGTATAGCCGCGGTTTCAACCGCCGAGGCTTCCTCGCTACGCGCGGTTTCAACCGCCGAGGCTTCGTTGATCTACGCGCGGTTTCAACCGCCGAGGCTTCGTTGATCTACGCGCGGTTTCAACCGCCGAGGCTTCCTTGATTTACGCGCGGTTTCAACCGCCGAGGCTTCCTTGATCTACTATCCAAAACATCAAGAATCGCCCGATCGCACTTCCTCAAAATCTTCAGCATCCGCCGGCAAACCAGAACCCTCGCCATTCCTCAACCGTGGCGATTCGCCATTACCCGCACCCGCAGCGTAACCCCCAGAATACCTGTCATCCAAACCCGAATCCCTCAGCGAAATCGCGCTTCTTTGACTCTGCGACAATCGATCAGATCGGCGATTTGTCCCAGAAATCGGCGGCTTCCGAGTTAAAGTTTTCCAAGCAGCCTTAATCCCCGTCACCACGCTGCGAGTTGTCACCTGCACATTTTGCGCCTGCTTCTTCGCGCTACCAATACTGCGATCGACCTGTTTGACAACCTCCCCCGCACTTTGCACCCCATCGCTGACATCATCCGTCAACTCGCTAATTTCCAGCCCCGTCAACCGAATCGCCTCCAAAGTTGGCGGAAACTCGCGCGCAAGCGTGTCAGCGAGCTTTTCCACGCTGCGCGCCGCCCGCGTCAATGCTTGCACCGCAGGTATCAGAGTCACTAAAACAGCAGTTAAGCTAACCGCCACTAGCAAAATCGAAAGTCCTAGCCAAAATAAGGGATCGCTCACTTGAATCTCGGATTTGGGGTTTGGGAATTCATAGGCTGCTGTGGATTTAATTTTACAGTCAATGTGTCATGAAATTCTTGTGGGATGGGCATCTTGCCCGTCCCGAAGGCTGAATATTCTTGTGGGATGGGCATCTTGCCCGTCCCAAACAGCAATGAATAATGGCTGAAAGTGGTCGAGTTAGCGGGCGGGAGGGCGCGACGGGGGAGTCACTTCGACTTCAGTTTCCGACAGCGTTTGACGTTCCCGCTGAGTCGCTTCTAAACCGGCGGCGATCGCCTCCTTCAATCTAACCAAAGTTTCGTCCCAATTTCGCAGTGCAGTCTCCGAAAGTCGATCGGCTTGCAATTGGACGCTAGTCGATAAATCCTCCGCCAACTCCGGCAAAGCATCGGCCGATTTTTTCAATATCTGCCGCGTCTCCTTGCCCGTTCGCGGTGCCATCAGCAAGCCAGTCACGGCCCCGATCGCCGAACCCACCAACAGACCGCCAATAAATAATCCCGAACGTTTACTTGACATTTTTATAACTTCTCTCCATACAACTTTAGGATACCTTACCTCAAAGGTCGTGAAGCGAAGCTATCCCGTAGGGAATCGCGCCTGAGCCAAAGCATCCGCCCCAAACCCAGCAATCCCAAAAGTTGCTGAACCTGTTGCAGTTGCGATTCCAGTTGTTGATAATCCCGGCGTAATTGGTGAGCACCTTGCTGCCTTTTTGCAAAGAAATTCGGCGATTTTGCGAGGACATTGCTGCTACAGCGCTCGATTGCTGCGATCCGAACTTCAAAACGCGCGATCGTCCGTCTGATTTTCCACACTCTCGCAGCTATATAAAAACCGATCACAGATATCATTAAATTGATAATTACAACAGCCGTCAGCATTTCTTACCTATTTTCAATTATTAACATATTCCGCTGTTTTTGGCGAAATTATAGCCCTATGTTGTAGCGACACAGCAGTGTTCATTAGTGTCAAATCAAGTCTGAAGCCTGAGAAATCTCGCTTTTATCTGAGGCAAGATCCCCCTAAATCCCCCTTAATAAGGGGGACTTTGATAACTTCCTGTCCCCCCCTTCTTAAGGGGGGCTAGGGGGGATCAGGCCTTAATCGTCAGACAGCAAATCTGCACTACGTCTTATCTTAAATTGACACCAACGAACATGATTGTGTCCCCATCAATCGGGATAAAACCTCAAGCCTGAGACATCGCCGGCAAACAAACCTTAGTACCGCCCAAACCGCAATAACCGTTCGGGTTTTTAGCAAGATACTGCTGGTGATAGCTTTCCGCGTAATAAAACTCAGGAGCATCAATAATTTCAGTCGTAATCTTACCGTAACCAGCAGGCGTCAAAGCTGTCTGGTAAGCATCACGCGAAGCCTCAGCTAGCTGCTTGTGGCTGGCTGAATACGTGTAAATGCCCGATCGATATTGAGTACCCGAATCATTACCCTGCCGCATTCCCTGAGTCGGATTGTGGCTTTCCCAAAAAACCTTTAGCAGCGTTTCGTAACTAATTACTTTCGGATCGAACACAACCAAAACAACTTCATTATGTCCCGTCATCCCGCTGCAAACTTCATTGTAAGTAGGATTCGGAGTAATCCCCGCAGCGTAGCCAACCGCAGTCGAAAAAACACCTTTTTCCTGCCAAAATTTGCGTTCCGCGCCCCAAAAACAGCCCAGGCCAAACATCGCAGTTTCCATGCCGTTTGGAAACGGAGGCTTGAGGGGATTGCCATTAACAAAGTGAGTTGCCGGTATCGGCATCAACTCTGCCCGTCCCGGCAATGCGTCTTGGGGAGACGGCAGACTCGACTTTTTGCCAAATCCAAATAGCGCCATAAGTTTGTGAGGAGATCTCTGATAAACGTCTTTACCTTACTTAATAATATCAGATTTTTGCGGAAAATAGTCGGCCTTTTGAAGATAGACGATAAAAGGCACGAGGCAGAATTGTTTTTCGGAGTTTTTTTGTGATATCGCTCACTATAAATGAATTTTTCAATCACACTACATAGTGCTATCTGTCACCATAAAATGCCTGAAATATCACCTGTTGTTGAGGCAACAATCACCCGGATATTCTGCAAAACAGGCGATCATTAAAAGTATGGCGTTGTAGAATTATTCAATACGATTTATTTGGAGTGTGTAGAAATGGCAGCTAAACCTTGCAATAAACCTTTAAAATCCAACCACAGCTAGCACTGGCTTGAGATTTTTTATTGATTTTATCTTGAAATCAAGAATGTTTGGCAACTTGTTGGGTGGCTCAGCTTAGAGGTTTTCGAGGATTCAGGAAATCAAATTATACCAATTTGCCAAATTAATGCAAGAGTATATGCAGGGTGTGGATTCATCCACAATCTCTAAAAAAGAGTAAAAATCGGTGGGGCGACGCACCTTACACATTGGGTAAACTAAACAACCCTCCGTTTCACTCCGCCCAACAATTTTATAGTTGCCACATTTTTTCTAAATGGTATCATATCATATCACTCAATTATCCTTAGTAAAATTTTTTGTAGTGAGGAATTTAGTTCTCTTGAAATTATGCGGACTTAAGTCCTCACTACGAACCTATTTGAGTGTTTTTATTCGAGAGCTGATGCACCCTAATTTTCAGCAATGCTCAAATACCGATAGAGATATTCCGAAATTATTCCGTGCAAAAACAAGTCTCGTGCTGCATTAAACGGACTGTTTGGTGCTAGGGGATGGCGGTTGACAATTACATGATTCCAGTCGTGATTTCCGGTAATCTCGCTGACGTAGACTCCGAAGTTTTCATCTAACTGAAGCGACATTACTGCTCGCGCAAATTCGTCGCTAGTCAAACAGAGAGAATAAAATACTTTAAACAATTCGATCGCAGATTCTAAATCCAAAATCCTCAGCCACCTCGGTCTTTCAAAATCTATTGCAACTGTTACAGGTTGAATGCTATCATAATTAATTCCGCGTTTTTGGACAAGCTGCAACCAGTTGGGATTTGTCAGTATGGCCTGGTTGTAATCCCAGACAAAGTTATAGAGAATTAAATCGTGTTCGAGAAAGGCATTTTCTGCTAAATCGCTAACTGTACGCGGATAAAGTTTTGACTTTTCAATCTGGGTGTCCGGGCCGTTATCAATTAAGAAGTTGATAATGTTGGAACCGATGCTGATGTGCCGCACAATTAAATAACAAGCTTCGGGCGAGACAAAGTTATTTAGGAAAAATGCAGCCGATTTGTGCATTAAAGTGTAAGCACGAAATTGAAACGGCAACAAACGCTTTGCGATCATAATTACCGCTAGCAACAAGTTAGCAATTATTTTGATCGGGATGAGCAAATAATTGCGAGTCCAGTTTTGCAAATCCCGCATCATATATGCTTTTGCAACTAAATCGACGGGAATTGACCGATCGCAAAACAGGACATCCCAAACATTCGGATCTCGGCGGTTGTACGGTTTGGTAGCGTAAGGGACTTTCTGCTCGTCGGGAAGAGTTTTGATATCTTGTTTTTGCAGCTTTTGCATTAGCGGATTTCCTCCAATTGCAATAGATATAAACGAGCAGTGACGCGGGCGGTTTTGACAATACGACGGGCGATGTCCTCTGTCATCCATTCGGCATTAATCAAATTTTCTAATTTGGCTAAATGCGACTCGTCATTAGCTCCGTGATAAGCTAAAAACGATACTTGTTCGTCTTGCAAACCGAGAGTTTCTTTGATTTCTTTTGCCCACTTTCCCGCCAACCGATTTCCCAATCCTTCGATAATAAACATACTACCAATTAAATCAACCGGATTTTCCCGCGATGCTTGGTGGAAGATAAAAGCTGACAGTGCTTCGCTGCCAATATTCTTATCATATTCGACAATTTTTGACAACTCGCCGCCGACAGAAACATAATTCCGTTCGAGCATTTGATAGTCGCGGTGTTCGTCTTGGGCGTGTCCTATAAAAGTCGATCGCAAACGAAAGTCAGTCATGTTAGAAGCAGCCCGAGCAATCCAGCGCGCTCCCTCGACAACTTGCGGGCGGAGATTGCACAGCAAAGCTTGATAGTCTTCTATTGTAAACTCTCCCCGGTACAATTTGCGGACAATGGGAACGGAACGAATTTCGCGATCGAATCTCAGCCAAATCCAGGCTAACTCCCGCAACAAATAAGCTTGCGGAGAGTAAAACATTTCCGGTTTAACACTTTCGAGAGGCGAAGCTTCGGGAACATCAAGGGATTGAAAACTTTGAGAAGTCATAGATTTATTAGTGTTTTCCACAACAGTTAACATCATGTAAGCCGTTGTGAAGCGACCGCTTTCCGGAACAAAACAAAATATTTTTTGTCCCGGCTGCAATTTGCCAGAGTTGAACAATTCCTCTAACATTAAATAAATCGCTGCACAGCCTGTATTTCCCCGCGAGTACAAGTTAGTAAACCATTTTTCTTCGGGAATCATGCAGCCTGCTTGTTCCAAAAGTTCGACAATTTGTCCCCGGAAAAAGTGAGACGAATAGTGGCACAGCAGCCAGTCAATTTCCTGCGGACAAACTCTCCCTGATTTAATCAAGCCCAGCCAACCTTCAACGCCTAATTTCATTACATTGTCTAGCAAGCGAATATTTTGCCGCAAGTCAAAGGCTCCGGCTGTGGCTGCATCGAGGTAGGATGAATAATCTAACCAGCTTTTGGTTGATGTTTCGTTTGCTAATCCTGAATACATACAAACTGGATAGGCGTTGGCGTGGGAAATCAATTCAATCCATTCTATTTTTAAGCTAATTCCTGAGGCATTCGGATGGTTTTGGAGCAAAAATGCTCCGGCGCCGTCGGATAGCATCCAACGCAGAAATTCTGTATCGAAAGGTAGGGGTTTTCCGGCTTGGACTGATGTTTCTACTTCAAATTTGCTGTTTTTGAACAGGCGCGAGGGAAATTCGGAGGCTACGGCGATTGCTGTTTGTTTTTTGCCGAGTTCGAGTTGAGATGTGGCGTAGTTTAAGGCGGTAACTCCCGCACAGCAAACTCCTTGAGTTGAAACTATTTCTAGGGGAGATAATTCGGAAAGTTCCCCATGTACTGTGCTGGCAAATCCTGGTACTAATAAGTCTGGTAAAGTGGTGGCGCAGGCTAATAAGTCGATCGCCCCTGGTTCCAGATTTGCCTGGGCGATCGCGTCCCGGACAGCAAAAGCCGCCATTTGGCTGTTAGAATACAGTGTTTGCTGCTGTTTGTCGATCGCGTAATAGCGCTGTTTAATCCCGTTACTGTTGAGAATGCGCTGTCTGACTCTCGAAGGGCGATCGGCAATTTTGCCTAGATACTCCTCCATCTCATCATTATTAATCGCTTCTCCCGGCAAAAATTTCCCAATCCGATTGATATAAGCGCTGTGCATACCCTAAACCTCTCAAAATACTAATTTAGTCGAGTTCGTTGTTTGTTAAGTAAGTAAGTAAGTAAGTGAGTGTAAATCAATTTAACCAGAAAGAATTGGTTGAAAGCCCGCCCGATCGGGAGAAATTAAAATCAGACTATTCATTACTCCAATCCTCGGACTTAAGGGTAGAGGCCGCTCTCAAACTGTCAACTGTCAACTGTCAACTGTCA